>CAYNJK010000094.1:0-10312 GCA_964397575.1 uncultured Saprospiraceae bacterium | reverse complement strand
AAATACCACTCGGCATTGAATCGCCATTTATGATACTCCAGAAAATTAAACTTTCTGGCCAAGACCTCACCATTAATTAGATTTTCTATAAATGCGTCCGATAAGATAGCTGCTGAACCCATTTCTTCTTGTGCATTTCTTATGAGCTCATCCTTTTCTTGTTGTGTAATATCATTAACTGTGGTCCTTCCTAATAAAGAGTATGGTGGCGTAAACTGAACAGACAAAGATACTCTAGATCCTCTACGGGGATAGATAGGATCAGCTACGGAACTTCTCGTTATTGTTTGAGTCAAACTAAAATTCTTAAAAGAGCCATTTTCGATATTCGTAAAAACGCCATCGGGACTTAAAGCTCTAAACTGTCCAAATCGATATTGATCAAGATTTATCCATTCTGTAGTCAGTGTCGTATTTATAGAGAAAAAATCATCTGGCCATTTTAACTGTGTGCCTATACCTGCAAAAACTCTTGTTATCCCTAAAGTTCCCGCTCCTTGAATACTCTGATCAAAGGAAGTATGTACTGCCCCTAAGGTAAAAGAAGTAGGTCTCTTACCACCTAACCACGGCTCAGTAAATGAGGCATTAAAAGATCTAAATGCTCTACTGTTAGACTGTGCTCTAATGGAAACTTTCTGACCATCACCTTGCGGCAGCGGACTCCAAGTAGATTTGTCACTGATATTTTTAAGCGAGAAATTATTGAAGGTAAAACCTAAGGTACCGATAAGACCACTCGCCTGACCACCATATCCTGCTGACAATTCCAGCTGATCTGAAGGTCTTTCTTCCAGTGGATAAAGGATATCTACTGTACCATTGGCTTGATTTGGAATCGGTTGTGGATTTAGATTTTCAGGATTGAAGTAACCCAGATTCATCAGAGATCTTTGTGATCTGATGATATGCGACCGGCTGAACTTGTTTCCAGGTTTTGTTCGCAGCTCTCTACGGACAACATGCTCATGTGTTCTGTCATTACCGGTAATAATGACGTTATTGATGATAGCTTGAGGTCCTTCATAGATTTGCATTTCCAGATCTATAGCATTGTCAGTAACAGCAACCTCCGTCGGTTCTACGCTGAAAAAAAGATAACCATCATCCAAATACAAAGAAGAAACATCCCTACCATCTATAGAAAATGACAACTGGTTTTCCAGAGTTAATGGATTATATACATCTCCAGCTTTGATACCTAAAACCTGTGCTAGCTGTTCTGACGTATACTTAGAGTTGCCTTTCCATGATATATTTCTAAAATAATATTGCTCTCCCTCATCTATAGTCAAGAAAATCTGTAAATGCCCATCAGCTCTTCTGACCACTGAATCAGAAACAATGACAGCATCCCTAAAACCATTGGTATTATAAAAATCAACTAAGCTGTTCTTATCTTCTTTATAAGTATCTGCTACGAATTTCGATTTCTTAAAGACAGTTCCTATCTCCTTGGTCTCCTTCATCTTTCGCTTTAGCTTGGCATCGCTGTACTTAGTATTGCCAAGAATAACAATATCACTAATCTTTACTCTTTCTCTTTTATTGATATCAAAAATCAATCTGACAGCATTATCCTTTAACTCATCTTCCTTTTCTGTTATCGTAATTTCGGCATCCAGGAAACCTTTATCCATATATTCCTCTTTCAGCTTCAATTTTGCCAAATTCTTGAGGTCTTCGGTAACAATAGAACCCTTGATCAGAATATTGTCGATGATATCTGTAAGCTCAGAATGCTTGTTCTTATTCTCGCCTTTGATACTATATCTAGATAAAGTGGACCTTTCTTCTAGGATGAGCTCGAGAAATATCAAATCGCCCTCGATTTTTTCTTGTACGATTTTGACATCCTCAAATAACTTGAGTCGTAATAGAGCTTTTATAGCATTTGGAATATCGTCTCCTGGAATACTTATTTCCTTACCTTCTCTAAGCGCAGCTATTGATTTTATAGCATTCCTATCTCTGTTTACCGCACCGGTAATCTTGAGTCCACCGATGTTGTAGGTTGTCTTAGATGAATAATCATAGGTAGGCATGTCTAACTGAGCCGAAGCCTTATCAGTCCATCCAAGGAATAAAACTGTACAAAAAACTGCTAGGTAGGAAAGCCTCATCGTAAGTGACTGTATTTATTTAAAGGAACAAAAGTACTCTTTTACAAATCCCCTGATTACAAATTGCTAAACTAATGGGCTTAGCATTGAAAGTAGGTGATTTAACGAATCTTTAAAGGGAAATTTAAGGACAAAACGCTGGTATCACAAGATTCTATACGACCTATGAAGACAATTTAAGTAATCTGCTCCGAGATCTTACCGAAACGTCTTTCTCTCTGCTGATAAGCAAGGATAGCCTTATGGAATTCTTCTTCTCCGAAATCAGGCCAGAAGACATCTGTAAAGTAAAACTCTGAGTAGGCAATCTGCCAAAGTAAGAAATTACTGACCCTGTGCTCACCACTGGTTCTAATCAGGAGTTCAGGATCTGGCATGTTGTGGGTAGTGAGGTGCTGTGAAATAAGCTCGTCTGTGACCTCTTCTTGTGACAATTCTCCACTGGAAACGAGACCAGATATTTTCTTAACAGCTTCACGCAGCTCCCATTTGGCACTGTAATTCAGGGCCAGATTAAGCGTAATATTCTTATTGTCTTTGGTTTTTTCTATACCATCCCTTAGGGCATCATAGGTTTTAGGGGGTAATTTTTTGAGATCCCCGATGGCGGTCAGTTTTACGCCATTTTTATTAAGATCATTGATTTCCTTTTTGACGGTTTCTACAAGCAAATGCATCAGAGCAGTGACTTCACTTACAGGTCTACTCCAGTTTTCAGTAGAAAAGGCATAGAGAGTCAGGTATTTGACTCCAAGATTAGTGGCGGCTTCTGTAACAGTACGGACTGATTTTACACCGTTTCTATGTCCGAAAATCCGAGGTTTGAGGTTTTTCTTCGCCCATCTTCCGTTGCCATCCATGATGATTGCTACATGCTGAGGAAGATTTGACTTGTCGATCAGTGATAGAATATCGCTCATTATTACGAGGATGGGCAGATTTGGAATTAGAGGAAATAAAAAACAGCTAAATTTAGTAACAAATTAGAGAATAGCTTATTTATTGCAATATTGACCTTACTAAATCTAGGTAAATGAAAATCACAACACTACTTTTTCTATCAGTTTCTACCATATTTCTGCTACAATCCTGTAATAAAGACAGTTGCGCTACTAAATCAGGCTTCTTAGAGAGTTTTGAAGCTTTTTCGAAAGAATATGATGAAAACAAGGCTGATTTGGATGAAGAGAAGAAAATGGAATATGAAAACAGATACCGTGATATCGTCAATAATTGCTACAAAAAATTTAAGGATGAGATGAGCCTAGAGGAAAAACAAGGATTTTGGAAACAATCTCTTTCGTTTTATATGAACAGATATGATGGTCAGTTCAGTGCCAACTTGCTAGAAAAACTAGATGATCCTTTCAATCAGTATCTGAAGGAAGAAGTAGTGGAAATCATCAAAGAATCAGGGCTGACCTATGTACTTTCTCTCCAGTCCATAGTAAAAGATGAATTGCCTAAGCTCATGGAGCTCTTTTCGGACGAGATAGAAAAGTTCGGCCAGCAATTATTTGGTAGTCCACAAGATTAGAATCCAAGTAGCCGCCAGATGTACGATATAGTACTGACTTATATTACTGCTTTTCTGATGACCTTCTTTGCGATACCGTCTATCATCAGTGTGGCCAACAAAAAACAGCTGGTAGACTTACCTGGTGAAAGAAGAGCCCATCAGATAAGTACACCTTCTCTGGGAGGCATAGGCATATTTGCAGGAACCATCTTCGCGATTATCCTCTGGACACCGTTTAAGTATTTTGGAGATCTGCAATATATACTCTGCGCTTTTGTAGTCGTCTTTCTCATCGGAGCTAAAGACGACATAGATCCTGTCTCAGCCAATAAGAAATTCCTCGGCCAAATCTTTGCCGCTGGTATACTCATATTCTTTTCCAAAATCAGAATTACGAGCTTTTATGGTGTCTTCGGGATTACGGAGTTGCCATTGCCACTTAGCGTACTGCTTACTTTCGCCATCATTGTTCTAGTTATAAATGCTTTTAACCTGATAGATGGAATCAATGGTCTCTCTGCAAGTATAGGTATTGTCATGGCCATCACGTTTGGCACCTGGTTTTATATGGTAGACAGGATAGAACTTGCCACCTTATCTTTTGCACTGGTGGGATCAGTTATGGCTTTCCTTTATTATAATATTACACCTGCAAAGATTTTTATGGGTGATACAGGTTCTTTGCTCTTGGGACTTATAGCCTCTATACTGGCTATAAATTTTATAGAACAGCACCAAGTTATTCCTAGAGATCATCCTCATGCTTTTGGTGCGCCTCCTGCTGTAGCTGTCGGCATATTGTTGCTGCCCATATTCGATACTATTAGAGTATTCTTTATGAGGATGATAAAAGGTCGTTCTCCTTTTAGTCCCGATAGGAATCATATCCACCATTTATTGCTCAATACGGGTCTGTCCCATATGCAAGCCACAGGTGTCCTGATAATGGCGAATATCTTTTTCATCGCATTGGCCTACAAGTTTCAGGATATAGGAACGATGCCTTTGCTGCTAGTGCTCTTTATTGCAGCTACCCTTCTGACTGGTCTGGTCTATATTGTACTTAGGTCTAGAAAGACCAGGGCCAAATTCAAAAAAACTTATTAGCCTACATCCTAACAACCTTCTAACAGATGAATTTTCTATTTGTATTTATTGGTGGTGGATTGGGTGCTATGGCAAGATATGGCATGACCAAAATCTCACCTGCACCTGAAAGTGGTTTTCCCCTAGCAACTTTTCTTACCAATATTCTGAGCTGTATAGTTTTAGGTTTTCTGATCGGTTATCTGGTGCAGAAGTCTATGACTGAGCGGTCACAGTTAGTATTCATGACAGGGTTCTGTGGTGGCTTCAGCACCTTCTCTACTTTCTCTGCCGAGACTTTCCGACTTATGGAAAATGGACAGACGGGCCTGGCGATAAGCTATGTTATCGCAAGTGTCATCATCTCACTGCTGGCTATTTTCTGCGGGATGAAGCTGGTGAGTCTGGTGTGAATCTGGGTCAGGGTTTTGTCTATTTTCAAGGTTTGACTACAATCTCAATTTGACCTTCTTCAGCATTAGCCATTTTTATAACGTAGACGCCACTTGCCCAATCCGCAGTGTTCACAGACAAGAGATCTGATTCTATCCTTTGCGTTTCCGTTTGAATTAGTTGGCCGTTCATATTGAAGCATTCAATTATCTCTGGAGCAGTTGTTCCATTCTCAAGCCTAATAAAGAGTTCCTGATGAATAGGATTGGGGTAGACTTTCCATTTTCTCCTTGGAACAACCTCAGTTACACTTGTGCTAAAGTTAATTGCTGAACCAATTCCACCACCACCACCACTAAACGCATGAACAAACATCTCTGCATAATGCGCATCCTTATGCATGCCATAACTCCAAGAAATGGTATCAGCTTGTGAAGCAAACGCATATTCCCAATATCCCTCATCCGCACAATAAGCTGCTAGCGGTACATCTAGATGGCCAGCTGCAGGATTGGTATTAAAACCTGTGGCATTTTGATTGATTTTATAAAACGATAGGTCATTGTGATTAAGAATAGAGTCCAAGGGAAGTGCAGCTACCATGGCCTGAAAGTCTTCTTCGGTATAATAAAAACGAACAGCTATGGGCGCAACAGGTTGTTGTCCATCTTCCAAAGCTAGATCCCAGAATCTATTCATAGTAATCCAACCCTCGGGTTGCGACACATAGTTCTCTGTGGTATTAGAAATCAAACTGGTACCAGCAGCTCCAGAAATAGTTAAGACTTCTGTCCCAACTTGATTACTCAATTCAGGATAATCCATGACAGAAAAAAGTAACGCGTCTTTATTTAGATTTATACCTGTTCCATCTGTCTGATAATAATGACGCCATCCATCAGCGTCTTTGCATACCTGATCAGAAATATATCTGGTGCCATCAGTCTGAGGTACAGTTCCACTTGGTCCATCGGCGATGCCTAGGAATTCATAACCTGATGAGGAAATGTCACCACTACCCGATATTGTAAGTTCAATATCTTCCGATGGGCGCACGCCTGGTTGGCTAGAGCTTACTACTACATAATCTTTTCCTGCTTCTAGAAAATACCACAAAGTGACCTCATCGAGATTTAAAAAATTTCCCGGTTCAGTTGCTAATAGATTTTGCGACGGTTGGTCAGGGTCAAAAGAGGTTTCATACAAGCGTACAAAACTTGATTCATCAACTTTTTGTTGGAGTCGATACCACCCATCTTCTGATACACTAAAAGTAAGTTGGTCATATAACACTGCTTTTCCGTTCAGAGTATAAGATGGACTGCAATATTGTAAGGTCCCCATGTTAGAAAATTGCATAGACTTTCCAATTTGTGACTCCACTTGCAACATAGTCCAAGGACCATAATTAAATTCGGAACATCTGCTCCTAACATATACATCACGAGGCTCATTCAATGAGAGATCAGGTAACACATAAAAAGTATCTGGATGCACTATAGCTTCGAATAAAGAAGCTGGTTCGTACAGACACGGATAGGGGTTGGTAGGGACACCTACCGGCAAGCTTACGAGGTCGTACCCAATTGCTCCCGGCTCTGGGTCCCAGCTAAGCAAAACATTATCTTCATTGATAGGTGTAAAGTCTAAATTTTGTACTACTGGACATTCATTTTCACAATTGTCAGCAGTGATTTCGAATCTATGGTAGTGATATCTGGAGGTAGATTCTGTTTGGTAATCAATCATAAGATAATAAACGGAATCAGCTTCTACATCGATAACAATATCACCAAGTCGACTTGTTGGTGCCCAACATCCAAGATGCGTCCAACCATCAAGGCCACAAACCTCACTGGCAGACTTGAGATAGAATTGATAGATAATAGTTTCAAAAGTTCCGAAAGCACTTTGACTTCGATTTATGGTTACTTGACCTGAAATTGGTTCTTGGATTCTAAAAATCCGCTCGCCTCTACTAGGCGCATCTTCAGTACCACAAAAAAAGTTTGCTTCAAAATAATCATGTCCGTAATCGGGCCTGGACGCATAACATTGACCACAATTCAAATCGTGAACTTCAACAAAACAGTCGCCGTTTGTTGTAAATTCAAAAGGACCATACCATGGCTGGTTACCTATCACCACACTATTATCAGAGCAATTTCTCTTTAAATAATACTGATAAGTTGTAAATGGCTCAAGATCAACAATAGTAAACTTGACCGTATCCTGATTACTGTTGAATCCTCCTATAATACTATTTGTACCAGGGGCCAATGGATCAGGTTCAGAAAATGGTGCTTCACCTATTTCGATACTGAAAAATCTATTAATTTTTCCCATGACTGCTACCTCTGCATTTACTGATTTGGGTTCAGTGCTCAAAATAATGGGTGCCTCACCACAATTAACAGGTGTCCTAAAATTAAATGGGCCTTCCCAACATGCAACCACCGAAGTACAACTAGGCCTGATATACAAATCATAATCTGTATTAGAAGTCAATTGGTCTGTAGAAATTGAGATCAACCCATTTATAACAGAAAAAGAAGCAAAAGTGGGTAAGCTATTTGCTAGTGGTGCGGTCAATTCTTCCTCTACAACAAACACGTCAAACAACCCCTCTATAGGTGAGCCGTCAAGGCTAAACTTGAAATCTAATGTTGTCAAGTCCAAGTCAATAGTATCCAAATTGTATTCTTCAAAAACTGCAGACTCACATCGTCCGATTACCACTTGAGGATCATTTTCAGAACGTATTAAAAGTTGATAGGTCGTATTCATTTCTAAAGTACCCAACGAATGCGTATTCCCAATCAATCCATCAAGCCTACATTGCCAGTTTAACTCGTGGCAAACATCTTTTTCTCTAATCATTAAAGAGTTGATGAAAGCATCCGAATGCATAAAATATTCTTGGGTAAGTGACGGTGTATATTCTAGCAGCCAATTATCGCCTTCTTCCATCCCTGTACAACTAACTGGATAATGTTCAGCACCAAATCCAGATCTTAATTTTTCCACTTGGCATTCCATATGCACTACTGGAAATTGGCATGCATCTGTGAAGGTTGTAAATGTAAGTGGTCCTACCCACTCGCTATATTCTGGATAATCTGGCTCAATAGTACAGTCTGCTCTGACATACAGATCGTGGGTCTCGTTAGGACCAAAGTAGTATAAGATACTCAACGCGGAATTGTCACTGACGCCTTGCATTCCAAAAGGACCGAATTCAGGAGGTGTGAAAGGCGAAAGACCAAAGTCAACATCCCAAATGGTTTCACTTCCCCCGGGCTCCCAGCTTATGATGATGCCTTGATCTAATTGTTCTTCGATTATGGGCAGACTAGGAGGAGGACAGACTTGGCCAGAACTGCTTAGTGTCAATAAAAGAGCAACATAACACAACAGGGAACAGCGACTTAAACTCATTATCTTGGGGATTGCGGGTTATTACTAATCTAAAAGTGTTCTTATTCTGGTTCTCCTATCTATCAAATTTAGTAAAGCTCGTTGATTCTGTATACTGAAACTATAATCTTCTGAACAATAACTGAACGAATGAAGCAACTCAAAGGCTGCAACAATGTAGTAGGTTCAAAATATATGATTGTAAATCGCTACATAGATCTTGAATGCCAGTCCGCTCCATATCAGTCAATAAAAAAGTCCCTACAGAAACTGTAGAGACTTTAATTTTTCTTTTCTAATAGTTCGGTACCTATTCTAATGCTTTACTAAGCGCTGAATTTTTGAGTTGAATCCATTATCGTAACTGATAACATATATACCGCTTTGTAAGTCCTCAACAGATATTTTCTGCTGTCTTTGCCCTTCTGGTAGTGTCATTTTGTGTACCACCTTTCCAGAAACATCGAATATCCTTACCAAGCTGCCTTCCAAAAACAATTGTGAAGACTCAAGAGTAATATTCTCAACTGCAGGATTAGGGAATACAGAAATTTCTATAGTCTCCAACATGCTTGGGTGGAAAGTCGGATCTTCTATTGGAGGCAGTACTTGGCCTACTATAGATCGTCCAGCAAAACCTGCCGCAGTTGTAAAGCTTCCAGAATCTGACCATGCAGACCAGTTGCCTATCTCACATTCATGTGCAACTTGGAATTCGTAAGTACTGCTGCCTTCTAGATTACTAAGGAATCTGTAGTACTGGGTAGACACAATACTATTTGTCCATGCGGCATCACCTACCTTTCTATATCTAAACTGATTACCTACCTGACCATATGGCTGTGGCGTATAGATATAAGCGTTGCTAGAAGTTACAGAACTGGTATATAGTCTACTTCCAGGTATAGCATCACATTCTGTAGTGGAAACACCACCCAAGGTTCTGAATATATGCGAGTCAGACCAAGGTTGCCATACGGAACCTTCACAAAGGTGACTTACTTGGAATTCGTAATCAGTTCCAGCTTGTAAGCCAGAAAGATATCTGTAATAATTACTATTAATATCTGTTTCTACCCAGTCTGTAGCACCTTGTACTCTGTATCTGAATCTATTATCTACTTGACCGAGAGGTTGGCTTGTATAGATGTAGGAGTTATTTTCAGTAATAGAACTGGTAAATAAATCTACATTAAATATCTGCATGCAAGAGAAACCTCCCTTGGTCCTGAATACTTCAGTAGTACTATAATCTGTCCATTCGTTGGCATCACAGATATGTCTTACTTGGAACTCATATTCTGTACCTTCTTCCAGATCACTAAGGTATCTAAAGTAACTAGTACTGATATCCGTGTAAGACCAGAATAACGAACCTACAAATCTGTATCTAAACTGATTCTCCACGACACCGAACGGTCTAGAGGTATAGATGTATGAATTATTTTTTGTAATGCTACTTGTTGTAAGATTGACCTCAGGCGGGTTGTCGCAAGGATTGGTCTCAGGACTCAATATTGTCTGGAAATACTGTGAGCTAGAATATTCTGACCAGGCACCTTCACAACATTGCTGGCGTACCTGATATTCATAATCAGTGAGCTCTTCTAGACCTTCTAGGACTTGTGTAAATCCTTCTATTTCTCCCATTTCTATCCAAGCCGCGGTCCCTAATTTTCTAAATCTAAACTGAACCGGTCTGTCATAGGTACCTACAAAATTTACTCTGACTACTGCCAGCTCTCCTACGATTCTAGATGCGTCTATTAGCGAT
>CAYNJK010000093.1:0-10315 GCA_964397575.1 uncultured Saprospiraceae bacterium | reverse complement strand
CAAGTTCGTTAATTTTCTCCGCTTGTAGATTTGGATTACCTAATACAGTACTTACTGCATTAGTCTGTATAACAGTTCCATCCAAGTTAAAGGCATTAGCATCTGTTGCCAATACACTAGAAGTTACATATGGATCAGGATATCCAGCTGAAGTACCGAATCCTAATCTTAGCTTTAGATAATCTATGACTGTACCATTAAATATTCCTAACTCACTAGGTATGAATGAAACACTAGCTGATGGATAGAATACAGATCTGTTTGCTTCAGGTAATACTGAAGTCCAGTCATTTCTTGCTTGTAGACCTAGGTATAAATAGCTCTTATAACCCAAAGTAGCAGTACCATATACAGCGTTAGTCTTCTCATTAGATATCAAAGAGAAAGTTTCTTGAGTTGCAAAGTTTTGATGTGCAAACAAGTCAAAAACAAACTGCTCAGTACTCTGAAGGAAAGAGAAATCATTTGTTTCTCCTCTAAAGTTAACCCCTACAACACCATCTAAAGTGAAATCACTATCTCCTAGTGGGAAGTCATAAAGTAAGTTAGCTACGTGATCGTAGATTTTATTAACTCTCGTAGAAGTATTATATCTTCCATCAGGAAGCTGTGAACCACCTTTGTTTACTTCTGAACCATTGTTCTGAGTATACTGATCTATTCCAGCTCTGAACTGAAGTCTAACATTATCTGTAATCTCATATCCAAACTCTAATCTTCCAAAGAATCTATCTAACTCCTCAGTTTCTCTCGTATTATTCAAGGTCCATAATGGATTTTGAATAGGTGCTCCACCTCTATAGTAAACCATAGATCCATCAGCCGCTTCATAAGGAAGGTGTAACAAATCAATAGATCTAGGTGTATAAAGTACATCTGAGAATAAAGAGGCATTACCTCCAGGAACAGTAGATAAGAAACCAGCTGATGCTGCAGGAGGATTTACTCTATTAGAAGTCAGATAGTTAAATGAACCTTTCATAGTCCATCCTTTACCTAATTCTGTAGATGCTCCTAGAGATATATTATGTTTTTCATAAACATTTGTTTCTTCACCATCTGCAATGTAGTTGTACACTGGAAGTACACCATCTCCTTGATCGACTTCCTCCACTTCTCCTCTTCTAGGTGTAAATCCACCATCTTTTGCATAACTGTATGAAGCTGCAAATGAAGTGTTACCTATTTTCTTATCAACGTTTATAGAAGTATTTATACCACTACCATCATCAAAGAAATTTTCTACTGACTCATAAGCTCTGTACTCATAAGTTTCTCCAGCAAAAATCGGTAATCTATCAGCATTTCTGCTGTTGTCATATGGGTGAGGTATTGTACCATCAGCATTTACCCCATTACTTCCTCTTACGTCAAATGAAGGTCCCCAGTTAGAGAAGAATGCACCATAGTTTCCTGAGAAACCATTTCCAAAAGTATTTTGGTAATCAGGAAGGTTAGCTATCTGAGAAACAGAGAATCCTTGAGTAATACTAATACCCAAATCATCATCCTCGTCGCCAAGACCTTCTCCAGTTTTTGTTGTTACAAGTATAACTCCGTTTCTTCCAGCTTCTCCATATAATACAGTTGCAGAAAGTCCTTTAAGGATACTTATATCAGCAATGTTGTTAGGATCTAGATCTAAGAATCTAGAAGAAGCTGTAGAAGAACCTTCAGTAAAGTTCGATCCATCGGAGTTGGTATCTGTGTTGAAAGGAACACCATCTACTACGAAAAGTGGTTGGTTAGAACCTGTTATAGAAGAGTAACCTCTAATAATGATATTCGTACCAGAACCAGCTAACCCAGAGGTCTGCTGGATGTTTACACCAGTTGCTTTACCATTAAGAATCCGGGCTACATCCGTTTCACCCCGTTCGGCAATTCCATCGGCTCCGATGGTGGATACACCATATCCGAGAGCCTTTTTCTCTTTTTTGATACCGAGACCAGTAACAACTATCTCATCTAAGACAGCTCCTTCGGCCATTGTGATATCAAAGACGCTACCATTAAGAACATCAATCTCTTGAGTTCCGTAACCTGTGTAAGAGATAACTAGTTTCTCACTACCAGCAGGTAAATCTAGTTGGTAAGTACCATCGATATCAGTGATAGTACCAACGTCAAGACCTTTGACAAGAACACTTGCACCGATGACAGGGAATCCTGAATCATCAATAACAGTACCGCTTATCGTCCGTTGTGCCGACAATGACACAGTGAAAGCAACTGCAAAGAATAGCAGTCCTAATACTTTTTTCATAATGTCTGATTTGATTATAAATTCAAAAAATGTAAAAACTGCCTATTAGAAAACGGATGTGAGATAGAGTCAGACTTGGTAATTCCTTACCAAGTAAATTGTTTTTTCATACTGATTCTTTTCTACAGATCTCTCTTCTGAGGCATCAATAAGAAGACTAATTTAGACAAAAAACGAAATTTCACTTAAGAATAAACCATTTTTCTTAACTCCAAATTAACATCTACATAACCTAAGACTAAGCTTAACCTCAAATGGTTGGGTAGTGATCATGAAAGCAGCTGCATTTGTGTCTCCTTGAAGACCATGTGCTTATATATTAGTCAAGTATATATATCTAATTATTAATTGTGTAATTTCTGCTTATACATGCTAATTGTATTCTGAATACCGAAGTATAAAGCATCAGAAATCAATGCGTGGCCTATAGAAACCTCCAAGAGAGCAGATACTCGATTAACATAGAAATTCAGGTTATCCAGATCTAGATCATGACCTGCATTGATGCCCAAATTAAGTTTTTGGGCGCGCTTAGCAGCCGTTATATGGTTAGCAACAGCTGATTCTCTATCTGCATAGTAATGAGCGGCGTATTTCCCTGTATAAAATTCTATCCTGTCAGTTCCTGTTAATGCAGCAGCTTCCACGTCATTCTCATTCGCTTCTAGAAAGATAGATACTCTGATTCCGAAGTTTTGGAACTCGGAAATTACTTCTTGCAATAAAGTCTTATGCTTTGTAGCATCCCAGCCCTCTGAAGAAGTAAGAACACCTGGTGGATCAGGAACAAGTGTCACTTGATGAGGTTTCACCTTACATACAGCATCTATAAAGCGTTTATTGGGATAACCTTCTATATTAAATTCAGTAGTGACGACTTCCCTTAATGCTGGCAAATCATCAAATCTGATATGTCGTTCATCTGGACGAGGATGAACAGTGATACCCTGAGCACCAAAGCGTTCACAATCTTTAGCAAACTGTATAAGATTAGGTTTGCTTCCTCCACGTGCATTTCTGATTAAAGCAACTTTATTGATATTGACACTAAGTCTCGTAGTTCCCATATAATTTTGTTTTGGCTAAGCTAGATTGACTAGCTCAAATTTATCTATTATTACCAACGAATCAATCTGGCCACCTATTTTGACTGAAAGTTTAAAAAAAAGAATCAAAACTGCAGTAATCATTGGCATTCCTATCCTGTTTATGGTTTTCTACAATGATCTTAGTAGGATTATATTCTTAGGGCTGCTAGTAGCATTAACGGCCATAGAGTTTCTGGACCTACACTATGGCACCTTCACAAAGCGGCCTCTGATATATGTTTTAACTCTTGGACTAGCAGGTGCAGTTTTTGCCGGGACCTATCTAAAATTGGTCCCACCCGAGCTTATGTTTCTCGCTGCTGTAGCGACTTGTGTTCTTACTATAGATTTGTATCAAAGATTTATAGTCAAAGACAAGAAAGCTGCTTGGTTCTACACTTTTATGTACGCCACTCTCCCACTGGTTTCATTGCTTACAATTTATGACCAGCCTTATTTTGGGAAGCTACTTATAGGGTGCTTGTTACTGGTATGGGTCAGTGATATTGCTGCTTATTTTGTAGGAAAAAGTATAGGCAAGCGCAAACTGATGCCTTCTATTTCACCAGGCAAAACCAGAGAAGGCTTTCTAGGAGCAGGTATGATAACAATTCTGAGTTCCTATATAATGTATAATTTTCTTGGGTATTTCTCTTTCCAGCAATGGGCACTGATAGCACTGCTGGTCTGGTTACTAGGGTCCATAGGAGATCTGGTAGAATCAAAACTCAAGAGGCAGCTTAATATCAAAGATTCTGGAAATATTTTACCAGGCCATGGAGGATTCTTAGATAGATTTGATGGTTTTATTTTTTGTTTACCAGCAGTAAGTATTGTTGCATTTTATATTTTCCAATAATGAAGTTTCACAAAGAAGGATATCCTACTCTACTCCTAACTATTCTTTTCTCAGCCATAGTCTGTGGGGTTGCGATTAAGTTTCTCCCTTACTGGCTCTTTATCGCATTAGCAATAGCTTGCTTTGTTTTACTGGTAGTTGTCTTACAATTTTTCAGAAGTCCTAAGAGAAAGGTTAACCCAGAAAATCCTAATCTGGTCTATACGCCTGCTGATGGGAAGGTCGTAGTTATAGAAAAAACCTACGAACCAGAATATCTAAAAACAGATTGCTGGCAAGTGTCAGTCTTTATGTCTCCACTTAATGTACACATAAACCGCAATCCTGTATCTGGAAAAGTAGAATATCTGAAATATCATTCTGGAAAATACTTAGTCGCTTGGCATCCGAAGTCATCTACTGAAAATGAAAGATTTACGACCTCTTATCACACTGGTAAGGGCAAGGTATTAATCAGACAGATAGCAGGCGCTTTGGCCAGAAGAATAGTCAATAATCTTAAAGAAGGACAAACTGTAAAACAAAGTACCGAAATGGGTTTTATCAAATTTGGATCGAGAGTAGACATCTTCTTACCACTGACAGCAAAGATCAAAGTAGAGCTAGATCAAATTGTGCGGTCTCCTCTAGATGTAATTGCAGAATTATAAATAAGGCTTTAGAATATCCTCTATTGCCTCTACCCATACTGGATTGTCGTTAAGACTTTCTACAAGATCTAATTTTTCGCCACCCATCTCTAGAAATTCTTCGTGATACTCATCACCAATTTCTATAGTAGTTTCCAAACAGTCCGCTACAAAGGATGGAGAAAAAACCAATAACTTTTTGACCCCTTTCTGGTACAGCTCTTTGAGCACATCTGGGGTAAATGGTTCAGTCCAAGGATCTCTTCCAAGTCTAGATTGGAAACCGATGGAAAATTGCTCTTTAGTAAGACCTAAGTTGTCAGCAATTTTGAAGGCTGTATCATTACATTGAGCAGAGTAACACATCTTATTAGACTCGCATATTTTCTGGCAACAGTTATCGACTTTGAGGCAGTGATTACTCACATCTGACTTAGTCAATTGTCGCTGAGGTATACCATGGAAAGAAAAGAGGAAATGGTCATAATCTTCCAACTCATATTTTCTTGCATTATCAGCAAAAACTTGGATGAGCTTAGGATGATCATGATAAGAGCTTATGCAAGCTATTTCTGGGATGGTCAGCCAGGTAGTGATAACTTTCATGGTTTCTTCTATAGCAGAACCAGAACTGGCTGATGCATAATGAGGAAACATAGGGAAGATGACAATTTTGTCTACCCTAGCCTTTTGTAAGGCTTTTGCGGCGGATTCTATAGAAGGATTCTGGTAGCGCATCCCTAATTCAACTTTATAGTCACTACCTAATCTTTCTTGCAACATATCTTTCACCTTGTAGCCAAAATGTTTCAGAGGTGAGCCTTCTTCAGTCCACAGCTCCTTATACAACTTACCAGAAGGTCCAGATCTAAATGGGGCTATTATACCTCTCACCAAGATATTCCTTAGAACGGGATTAATATCCAAGACCCTTTTATCTAGCAAAAACTGTCGAAGATATCTTCTTACAGAACTGCGGGAAGGATCATCAGGAGTTCCAAGATTAACAAGTAAGACACCAGTCATATTTCCTTTCTCTATGGGATTAGTTTCAAAAACAATAAGAACACAAAGAACAACAAATGGTTGAACTTTATAACAAACAAACATAACATTTCAGTAAGCTATGATTGCGTATCTTGCCTCTCATTAAAATTTATAAATGTCCAAGCCTTTAATACTTGTAACAAATGATGATGGAATTACTTCACCTGGTATCAGAAATCTGATAGAAGCTGCCTCTGAGTTGGGGACGCCTTTTGTAGTGGCGCCCGACTCCCCACAATCCGGACAGGGACATGCTATTACAATTACAAAACCCCTGAGACTGAGAGAAGTAGATATTTTTCCCGGTATAACAGCATATGAATGCTCTGGCACACCGGCCGATTGTGTGAAATTGGCAAAAAGTGTTTTGCTGAGCGAGAATGACATAGATCTTTGTGTTTCGGGTATTAATCATGGATCAAATGCTTCCATTAATATAATCTACTCAGGAACGATGTCCGCGGCTATGGAAGCCAGCATAGATGGGATAAAGTCAATAGGATTTTCATTAGATGATTTTTCTTATAAAGCTGACATGCAGGCAAGCAAGCATTATGCTAAGAAAATTATGCAGTCATTTCTGAATGACAAAAATTCATCCAGTAGCTTACTCAATGTCAATATCCCAAAACTTCCTCTAGAACAAATAAAGGGAATCAAAGTCTGCAAGCAAGGAAAAGGCAACTGGAGTGAGAAATACCTGGAGAATAAGACTCCAAAAGGGCAACCTTACTACTGGCTGGATGGCGACTTCAAAGTAGAAAACGAAGAAACTGATTCAGATCTTTGGGCACTAAAAAATGGATTTGTGTCCATAGTTCCTTCTATGCATGATCTAACACATTACAAGGTGATAGAAGAAATTAAACATCTAGAAAACATCAAGGCATGAGACGACAGAAAAAGAATGACAACTTCATGATTGGTTTCATGATAGGTGCGACAATGCCAGTTATTGGGTATTGGGGTATTCAGATTATCTTTGACACATTGACATCTGCAGGTATAATGGACCAAGTTTCCAGCAGCACCTTTACCAAACGTATGAAAACTCTGTCCTTGCTGGCCATCTGTTGTAATCTGTTACCTGCCCAGGTAAGCACCAATAAAAGATATACGAATATTCTTAGAGGCGTGGTCACAGCTACATTTATTTATACTGCTTGCTGGGTCGTGTACTTCTATTCTGGAATTCAATTTTAATGCGGTACTACCTTATTGCAGGAGAAGCTTCAGGTGACCTCTATGGAGGTCTGCTTATGCAAAAACTGAAGGAAAAAGATCCTAAGGCTGAGTTCCGCTTTTGGGGAGGACCCCACATGAAGAGAGAATCTTCAGGACAACTAAAATCTATAAAAGAAACCTCTTTTATGGGATTCTTGGAAGTGGCTAAAAATGCTTTTACGATAAAGAAGTTTTTTGACTTTGCTAAATATAGCATTTCCGAGTTCAATCCTGATCTTGTAATTTTCATAGATTACCCTGGCTTTAATCTAAGAATGTGTAGATGGGCAAAATCCAAAGGATTCAAAACCGCTTATTATATCTCACCGCAACTCTGGGCATGGAAGGAAAACAGGCATAAGATTCTACGAGATTACGTAGATCTGTTTTTTGTCATACTTCCTTTCGAAAGGGACTTCTACAGAAATCTTGATACGGATTGTATCTACGTAGGTCATCCGCTGAAAGAAGTCATTAGCCACGATGACAAAAAACCTTATCCAGAAAGCATAAGCACCATCGGTCTGTTTCCTGGAAGTCGCAAACAAGAGATCCAACAGCATCTACCGACCATGCTGGAATATGCCATGCAAAAGAAATCTTACAAATTTATTATTGCTGGCGTCAGTCATATAAAGAAGTCCTACTACCTTTCTCAGATAAAAAAATATGCTGCCCATGTGGACATCGTCTATGATAAATCACACCAAGTTATGCAGCAAATAGATTTTGCCATAGCCTCCAGCGGTACAGCTACCTTAGAGCTGGCACTATTTAATGTCCCCCAAATTGTGATATACAAAACCAGTCAAGTTTCTTTTCTGATTGCAAAACGACTAGTCAAGACCAACTATATTTCATTGGTAAATCTAGTTTCACAAAAAGAGGTTGTTCCTGAATTGCTACAAGGAGCTTTCAATATGCTGGCACTAGAAGTAGAAATGGAAAAGCTGCATTCTCTTGAGGCGAGACAACCTATATATACTGCATATACTCGTATTAGCGAAGAGCTCGGACCGGGCTCCAGCTCAAATATGGTAGCTGATAAAATTATGCAATTCTTGGATCCTAAAGCTTAGGACTACTTTTTCTTAGCTGCAGCTTTCTTTTTAGCAGGTGCTTTTTTCTTAGCAGCTTTTTTCTTTGGCAACTTAAATCCTTCCTCCACTAATATCTCTTTTATCTTTTCCAAGGTAAAGACTTCTTTAGCCTCTTCGGAGGTGTATCTTTCTCCATCCTCTTTCTTACCGATTTTGACAGATTTCTTTTTGAATCTTATGAAAGGTCCCCATCGTCCATTTTCAAGAGCGATTTTATCGTCTGGCCATTGCATGATATATCTGTTCGCCTCCTTCTCAATCTTTGCTTCTATCAATTCGAAAATTTCAGCTTGTGACAAGTTGTTAGCATCATATCTTCTAGGGATATTGATAAAAAAGTCTTTGTACTTAAGATAAGGACCAAATCTTCCTTTTCCTTTTGTGACTTCATCTCCCTTATAAGTTGCTATCGGTGCATCTAGGATCTTTCTGTCTTCTACTAATTGGAGAGCTCTTTCATACGTAAGGGTAAGCGGATCTTCTCCTTTTGGAATGGTTATGTTCTTTTCGTTATGATTGATATATGCACCGAAACGACCAGATTTGATAATTACCTCACTGCCTTCGTAGTCACCTAAGTTTATGGGCAGTTTGAAAAGCTCCATCGCATCTTCATAGGTGATAGTCTCCAGAGACTGCCCCACCTTGAGACTTGCAAACCTCGGCTTGCCTTCTTCTCCTACCTCTTCTACTGTTCCTATCTGGACCACAGGTCCAAATCTACTCATCTGAGTAAGTACTGTATGTCCACTCTTAGGGTCTATCCCTAAATCTCTTCTGCCTTTAACTCTCGGTGCCGTCTTTATTGTTTCTTCTACTGTTTCGTGAAAGGGTCCGTAGAAGTTAGATATCATCCCTAACCAATCTTCTGCACCTTTAGCTATTTCATCTAGCTTATCCTCTATTTCCTTAGTAAAACTATAGGTCATTATTTCTTCAAAATGTTCAGAAAGAAAATCACTAACCATCTTACCCATATCTGTAGGATACAATCTATTACTGATTGCACCAGTTATTTCAGAGTGCACCACATTGGTAACTTCATCTGATTTTAGCGTAAGTATATTATATTTTCTTTCCTTACCTTCTTTCTTTTCCTTGGAAACATAACCTCTGGTCTTTTCCATAATTTTAGAAATCGTTGGTGCATAGGTAGACGGTCTTCCTATCCCAAGTTCCTCTAGTTTCTTTACCAGAGTGGCTTCAGTATATCTAGATGGTGGTCTAGTAAATCTTTCTATAGCTTGGATCTGATCCAGATCTAACTTTTGTCCTAGACTTAGTGGAGGTAAAATTCCTTTCGCTTCAGAAACATCATCATCGTCTTTAGCTTCCATATATAGTTTAAGAAAACCGTCGAACTTAAGAACCTCTCCGTCAGCTTGAAAAACCGCATCCGTTTTAGTACCAATTTCTACAGTAGTCTTCTCCAACTTTGCCTCTGCCATCTGACAGGCCATAGTCCTCTTCCAGATAAGATCATAAAGCTTAACCATATCGCCATCTATCTCCTTGCTTTCTACGACCGCATTTTTTTCCAAGTACGTAGGTCTGATGGCTTCGTGTGCCTCTTGCGCACTCGCATTTTTGGACTTAAATCTTCTGACTTCAGAATAATTATCTCCAAATCTGGAACTTACTTCATTCGAAATAGCCGAAAGTGCCTGCTCACTCAGTCTGGTAGAATCTGTTCTCATGTAGGTAATTTTACCAGATTCGTATAGTCTCTGGGCTACCTGCATGGTTCTACTTACACTGAAGTAGAGCTTTCTACTTGCTTCCTGCTGAAGAGTAGAGGTTGTAAATGGTGCAGGTGGTTTTCTCTTGGCAGGTTTTACCTTTATGTCATTGATTGTATAATCTGATCCCTTGAGATCAGAAAGAAACTTCTCAGCTTCTTCATAAGTCTCCAATCTTTTTTTCAACTCGGCTTTGAGGTCTACAACCGAACCAGTTTTACTCTTAACTTTAAAATTGGCTACCACTTTGAAGAAGGGTCTCGCTGTATGAGCCTCTATTTCTCTTTCTCTTTCGACAACCAGTTTAAGTGTTACTGACTGAACTCTACCTCCAGAAAGTTTTGGTTTGATCTTTCTCCATAG
>CAYNJK010000092.1:0-10393 GCA_964397575.1 uncultured Saprospiraceae bacterium | reverse complement strand
CAAGAGAAGGAGATTGGGTCTCTGCTGGCGCTTTTATAGATGCTGACCAAAGTGGAGATTTGGCCTTCGGATCCAACAGAGTCGGCCTCAATCTTAGCTATAATCTACAGGGAGGAGAAAATCACATCTTTTCCATAGGTGTACAAGGTCTATTTCTAAATAGGAAAGTCGATGCTGGATCGGCACTAACTGGCAACTTCCTTAGAAATGGCAGTCATGGAGAGGATATAAATCTTTTGGGACAAAGCTATCAGAGAAGTCAGTTTGACTTAGGGCTAGGAATAAGACATAAGATGTTTTTTGGAGATAAGGTCACTTCAAATCTTGGCGTTAGTGTCTATCATCTTCTGACCTCCGATCAGAGTATAAACAATAGAAGTCTGGACTATATCCCTCTTAGAATTAATGTGCATGGAGAACTTCTATTTATAACAGGAAATAATTCAGGCATAAAACCTAGGTTCTTTTATACTAAATCTGAACAGGCTTCTGAGCTTGTTATACAAGTTCTAAATGGATTCAGCATAGGTAAACAAAATCTGGAATTAGGGGTCGGTTATAGAGTGAATGATGCCGTACAATTTCTACTTGGTATACCCTTCAGAGGATGGAATATCAATGCTGCTTACGACCTTACAGTATCTAGTGCCAGAGCTTACAATAATTCATTTGGTGCCTTTGAGCTAGGTCTGAATAAGATAATAACAATCCATCCTAAAACTGAAGTGAAGGTCGTTCAGATTTGTCCACGCTTCTAATCTCTTTATTATGTATAAAACCATTATTACAACTCTACTTCTGTTCTGCTGCACTTGGTTATGGAGCCAGGGGCTTCATAGTAGAGCACAAAATTTGACTTGTCTAGAAAAAGATTTTCCGGTAATGGTGCATCTTTCTGTAGACTCTACTACTAACCAACCTTTTCTCAGTAATGCAGATGTAGAAACACTTATGAGCAGAGTCTCAGAATTCTTTGAGCCTATATGTATGTCTTTTTCAGCATGCGAAATAAATATAATCGACAACTATACATTCCATAATGTGGTAGACGCTAGTAGATTCAGAGAAATGCGGATCCTATTTGGGAAACCTAGGAGAATCAATATTTTCATTCTAGGCACCATTCCAAACGAAGAATGTGGAACTTCTACTTTTTATGGGATAGACAGAGAACAAGGAGAATATATTTTCCTAGAAACAGATGGTTGTGATGATAGTCTAGAAGGACAATTGGCCCATCATCTGGGGCACTACTTTGGACTATCGGATACCTATAGGGGCAATGATGTAGAAATAGTCAATGATCTTAATTGCGCTGTTGTTTCAGACAGTATCTGCGATACACCTACAGATCCTTTTGGTAGATTTCTTGGTTCTGCAGGCAACTATGTAGATCCAGAAGGGCAACTTATAGACATGACTGAATTTCTGAGCGACTGCGAATTTACACATGAGCTCAAAGATCCTAATGATGAGTACTACCAACCTCAAGTAGGAAACATAATGTCTGCTTACCCATGCAGATGTGGATTTACAAATGGACAGTTCCAGAAAATTATTGACAATTACAATTCAGCAACGCATAGACCTTACTAAGATGAAAAAAACAACAACCTTAGTGCTAGCGTTTCTATTTGCTGTTGGACTTTCGGCTCAGACAGCAGATGCAACAGAAGGCTGTGCACCACTAACAGTACTCTTTACAGCACCCACTGCAAGTAGTTACTTCTGGAATTTCGATGATGGCGCAAGTTCCATAGAGCAAAATCCTGAAAACGTCTTTACTGTTCCTGGTGATTACACAGTGGAACTTTTAGATGTCCAAGGAGGTACTCAAGTAGGAACCATTGTTATTACAGTGCATCCCGAAGTAGAAATAACAATTAGTGAAGATATAGACTGGGGCTGCATTCCTTTAGATGTCAGTTTTTCAAGTAATCTACAGGCTGACCCTGCCATAGATATTCAGGCACTTAACTGGACTTTTGGTGATGGAAAAACAGGCACAACTGGAAACCCTATGACTACATATGAGATAGGTGGCGTCTTTGATGTTTCTGTAGAAATTCTGACGAATTTTATTCAATGTAACAAGACAGTAATTTTTGAAGATGTAGTAGAAGCTGAAGATCTCACGACAGACTTAGTCTTTCCAGATGAAATACCTTGCACCGAACCCGCAACTTTCAATATAGGTTCTGGCTTACAACAAGATAGCAGATACAGCTATCGCTGGGACTTTGGCAATGGTCAGACCTCTACAAGTTTTGACCCAGGTCAGGTGACTTATGACGACTTTGGCAATTATCAAGTTTCCCTTACGATTAGCTCACCATCAGGTTGCACAGTAACTACCATGGATGACGTAACGATTGGGCCTGCAGTTGCTGAATTAGAATTCCCATCCAGGGTTTGCGCAGGAGAAGAATTTACAATAGTAAACCGGACTTTGGCTAACAGATGGGACTGGAGATGGGGTGATCCACTTATGAGAGAGTTTGACAGAAATCTGACTTTGACCTTTGAAGAACCTGGAGTAGAACAGATTACCTTATTATCTTCAAGTGTAACTGGCTGTGTAAGAGAGACCATTATAGAAATCGAAGTAGAAAAACCTGACCCCACCTTTACCATTGAGCCGCTTTTTAGCTGTTCTGAGCTTGATCCGAAAACGCTTATAGCCAATGATTCACAATTAGCTGTGTATGAATGGAACGGGACAGTAGGTGGGTCTACCTTTACCTTACCTGGTTTGTCTCAGCCTAGAGATCCCCTACATATCAATGAGGCGGATTCTGTTGAGATCACGCTTGCAGTCACTTCTGCTGCGGGGTGCACCGCAGACACTACTTTGAGATTTGACTTTAGACTACCCGAGGCATTTTACATACCAGACAGAATTCTAGGCTTTGAGTCACTTGATGTGATTTTTTCAGATCTGAGTGCAAGTAGTGCTAATATCATAAGACGGTACTGGATTTATGATGATGGCAATACTGCGGAACTAGATACAAGTATAACAGAACACAGCTACACCTACGGATGTGGAGTATTTTTTCCTCGATTAGTCATAGAAGATGCCAACGGCTGCATAGATACTTCTAAAGGAGTCGAAATAAGAGTTCTCTGCCCTGGAATGGGTGGCGGTGGTGGTGGCGGTCCTAGTGATCCCCCTGATCCTAGTACTGGTCCGACGGTCACTTCTACCCCTGATACTATTTGCACTGGAGACGTATTAACATTCGTTACACCAATTACAGGTTTCCAGTATCACTTGTATGCAGACGATGACAGAGTTAGTCACTGCTGGGAAGAAAGAATGTTCACACATCAATTTAATTTCCCTGGCACCTTCCCATCTTCGCTGTTGGTAGAATTTGATGGACTTTTTATAGACGAATTTGAAGGTTCGGATATGAATATTTTCGGGACCAGATCAGAAATATTATATGAAAGAAACTGTGAAAACAACACCGTCTCATTCCGAAGTAATAGCCTCAATGCGGAATCTCTAGAGTGGTCTTATGATGGTGAGGTTATTTCTACGGAAGAAGCTTTTGAGTTTACCTTTGATGAGCCTGGCGAACATGAAGTGACACTGAGTACAAGGAGTGGACCTGGCAGTTGTGATGCAGACGAAGACATGGTAACGATTTTTGTTACAGACCTTAGAGCCGACTTCGAATTACCTGATGCTGAAATCTGCGCTGAAGCTCCTGTGATGTTAGATGCCAGTCCTTCCAATGACGTATTTGGTTCATGTCACAAAGGTTATAAGTGGATATTTGAGAACCAGCGTCCGCGAGAAACTGAAGATGCAATCTTGGAACATGAATTCTTAGGAGGTACGCAAGACATTACCTTAGTCGTAGAAGACATAAATGGCTGTACAGATTCCATTACTAAATCGACAACCATTTTTGGCGTCGAAGCCTTGTTTAATTTGGACTCGACAGTATGTCTCCCTTATGAAAAAGAATTTATGGACTTGTCAAGTTCAGATACAACTCTAGTTAGTTGGGACTGGAGTTTCGGTTCCAATGAGCAAAACCCTACAATGGTATTTGATGAAGGAGATCTAAATCCTGACACAGAAGGTGATACCATCTCTATCACCTTTATTGCAGAAGATATCTTAGGATGTACAGATACACTAGAGCATGATATCAGAGTGGTGGACCCTGAGTTTTTTGTGAATTCTCAAACTGGCTCTAGAGTTTGTATAGGCGAAGAAGTCTTATTCAATGCTATAGATACAGAAGGTATAAGAGATGAATATGATTTCATCTGGGAAATAGATGGTGTAAGACAAGCGATAGGCTTTCAGGTAGCACTACAATTTGATGAGCCAGGAGAGCATCTTGTGACTATGATAGCTGTCCATAAAAATGGATTATGTGAAAGACGCGTGGAACGACCTATGCAAGTATTACCTACACCACAGGCAGGTTTTACTTCAAATGTAGATGACATAGAAATCATCTGCTTTCCAGCACAAATCAGCTTTACCAGTGATCCATCGTTAAATCCTAATGAATTCGACTTCGAATGGAGATTTGGCCAAGGTGATTTTTCAAATTTGCAAAATCCTACTATAGAGTTTGGGATAGGAACACATGAAGTGACTCAGATTATTACAAATTCTGATGGCTGTCAAGATTCCATCTCTATGTTTTATACTCTTGTAGGTCCAACAGGGACTTTTACTCAAGACAAAGATGTTATCTGTATAGGAGAAGCTGTCACTTTCACTTTAGGCGATACATCCAATATCAGTTCATTCATATGGAACTTTGGTGATGGAACAGAAGTAGAAAACACCAATCCTGTTACCCACATTTATGACTTTAGACCTGAAGGTGATGCCACCGTTGTTACCCTAACGCTGAAGTCCGATGACACAGGCTGTGATGCCACTGTAGAAGCACCTCTTGCTTTGGCTAATGTGGTTGCAGATATAGAAGATTTGGGGCAGCTATGTAGAGGAGACCTAAATGTGAATAACAACAGTATCGGCAATCTTACTAATAATTGGGACTTTGGAGATGGAACTAGCTCTACAGATATAAATCCAGAGAAAATATTTGAAAACTCAGGAACATTCCAAATTATACTTACAGTAGGTGACGGGACATGTGAAGATAGAGATACGCTTACGCTTGTAGTAGATGAGGCTGTAGGGATAGGTTTGGAGATGCCTAACTTATTTACACCAAACAGTAATGGTCAGAATGACATCTTCGGCCCTGTAATTTCCAACGGCACTGTGGAAGATGAAATTACCATTACCACATTCCAAATTTATAACAGATATGGAGAATTGGTTTTTGACAACGATGACCCGTCAGGCTGGGATGGAATCTTCCAAGCAGAAACAGCGCCACCAGAGGTCTATGCCTATTATATAGAGATAGACATTTCGGGTTGTAATACACTGAGTAGGAAAGGTAGTGTTACATTAATGCGATAATTATGTGTATGTAAAAAAGAAATAAACTTCCATCCTGATATATTAAATCATTCATAGAGTCTTTAATGGCTTCAAAATAGAAAGCTTATGCGCACACTTCTGTTAGTTACCTGTGCTGTTCTAATTTCTATCTCTGCTAGTAGTCAAGGTCTGCACAGTCGAGCAACACATCTACCATGCATAGAAAAGGAATTTCCTGTTATAGTCCATCTATCAGTAGATTCTATTTCAAACCGACCTTTTCTTTCTAATAAAGATGTGGAAGGATTATTAAACCTAACGTCTGCCTTCTTTGATCCTATTTGCATGTCATTTACGGCATGTGAGATCAATCATATTGATGTCTATACATTCAATACTGTTGTCGATAGTAATAGATTGACGGAGATGAGAATACTCTTCGGAAAACCGAGAAGGTTAAATATCTATATAGTGGGTTCCATTCCAGAAGCCTATTGCGGCACTTCTATGTTATATGGTATAGACAAGGAGCATGGCGAGTATATCTACTTGGAAAGAGAAGACTGCTTTGACAGTTTACAAGGTCAGCTTGCACATCATCTAGGTCATTTTTTTGGTCTTTCTGATACTTATGCAGGCAACGCCACAAGTTATGTCAATGATCAAAATTGTGAGATAGTTGCCGATAGTCTTTGTGATACAGCGACGGACCCTTTTGGGTTTTTCCAAGGATCACCAGGTAGATATATAGATCCCCAAGGCGATTTTCTCGACCCCATAAACTTCGTTAAGGATTGTGAATTTATCCTCGAAGAGAAAGATCCTGACGGCGAATACTATCAACCAGATGTTTCCAATATCATGTCTGCCTATCCTTGCAAATGTGGATTTACAAACGGGCAATTTCTGAAAATAGTAGAGAATTATTCTAAATCTGAAAACAAACCGTACTAAGATGAAAAGAATAATTCTCATAATCAGCACTTTGTTTCTAACCAATCTTATCAGTGCCCAGACGTCAGATGCAACTGAGGGTTGTGCGCCTTTGACCGTTAATTTTAGTGCACCTAACGCCAGCAGTTACTTTTGGGATTTTAATGATGGAGCAAGTTCCATAGAACAAAATCCAGATAATATTTTTACTACACCTGGAACCTATAGGGTCCAGCTTTTCACCGCCCAAGGCGGAAGTCTGGTAGGCGAGATTGAGGTGAATGTATATCCACAAATCGAAGTAGAGATAACTAATGAAAATGACTGGGGTTGTATTCCCTTTCCAGTAGGTTTTACAAGTAGCATCGACTCAGATCCAGCCATCATCATTGAAAACATAGAATGGACTTTTGGTGATGGCAGCACTGGTACTGGAGCTACACCTATGACAACTTATAATATAACAGGTCTTTTTGACATCTCTGTAGAGGTAAAAACAAATTTGATACAATGCAATAAGACAGTAATATTTGAAGATATAATAGAAACTGAAGATCTAACGACAGAGCTCATTATCCCAGAAGAAATTCCTTGCACAGAACCCACCACGATAACAATAGAATCAGGTCTTGTACAAGATTCTAGATATACCTACGAGTGGCGTTTTGGCAATGGCCAAAGTTCGAATGAGTTTGAGCCACCTGCGGTGACTTATGATAGTTTTGGTACTTATGAGGTGAGCCTCACTGTCAGTTCTCCATCTGGCTGTGTCAAGGTTTCTACAGCAGAAATAACAACAGGTCCGGTTATAGCAGATCTAGATTATCCTTCCATGGTCTGTGTAGGAGAGCAATTTACAATAGTAAATAGAACCTTAGCTAATAGGCACGACTGGAGATATGGGGATCCTCTTATGAGAAGCTCTGATAGAGATCTGACTCTGAGATTAGATGAAGTAGGCACTCAAGAAATCTTACTTATAAGTTCTTCTGAAGGTGGGTGCGAAAGAAGAACAAACATAGAAATCGAGGTAGAAGAAGTAAATGCTTCTTTTAGTTTTGACCCAGCATTCAGATGTGATGAAACGCAGTCTATAATTCTGACTGCCGACGATCCTAATCTGTCAGAGTACTCTTGGAACGGTATACCTGGAGGTCCTACTGTTGAAATAGCAGGACTGGAAGACCCCAGAGATCCGCTGCATATCAATCAAGAGAGAACTACTAGATTTAACCTACAGGTAACCTCAGATTCAGGTTGTAAAGCGGATACCACAATCGAAGTTAGTACGCAGTTACCAGAAGCTTATTTTATACCTGACAAGATCATAGGATTCAATAGCCTAACTGTCAATTTCACAGACTTCAGCGACAGCGCGACAGACATAGTAAGAAGATTTTGGGACTATGGGGATGGTACAACTGCTGAACTTCATCCAGACATACTACAACATTCACATACTTACGAATGCGGCGTATACTTCGTTAGCTTACTTATAGAAGATGCAAATGGATGTGTAGATAAGTCGAGAGAAATAGAGATTACAGTTCTATGTACAATAGAAGTTCCTATTATAGAAACAGATATAGATCCAATCTGTGTTAATGATGTACTCAATTTTGAGTCCGTAAGTGTACTAGACTTGCACCTATATACTGATGACGACAGATTTTATCATTGCTGGAAAGATCGGTTCTTCTCATATCAATTTCTGTTTCCTGGAGTTTTCGAAAGTGAACTTTTAGCTGAATATGAAGGTGAATTCTATATCCAGAACGATTGGCATGATATTATAGTTCTTGGTGCTCGGGCTGAGATAACTTACGACGTAGAATGTGGATCAAGGACTTATCAGTTCCAAAGTATTAGCAATAATGCAGAAACTTATGAATGGCGATACGATGGTAACATTATTTCTACTGTCGAGACCTTTACACATACCTTTGACCAGCCAGGCGAACATGATGTAACTTTGACGGTATCTAGCGAGCTTGGGAATTGTGCTCCTGACATAGATACTGTGACCGTTTTTGTTCCAGAGTTAAAAGCTGACTTTGAGTTTCCTGAGCAAATAATTTGCGACTCTGAATTTAACATCCTTGATGCAAGCAGTTCCACAGATGTGTACGCAGCTTGTAATAAAGGCTATAAGTGGATCTTTGAAGATCAGCGCCCTCGTGTAACAGAGAACCCAATATTAGAACACAAATTCCTCAGAGGTGATCAAGAAGTAACATTGGTCGTAGAAGACATAAATGGTTGTACTGATACTCTTACCAAGACAATCAGAGTCTTTGGTGTAGAAGCTGACTATAACTTAGACTCCATCGTGTGCCTCAATTATGACAAAGACTTTATAGATCAGTCGATATCAGATACAACCCTTGTACAGTGGGAATGGAGTTTTGGATCAGATGAGCAGAATCCTACATATATTTTTGATGAATCAGACTTAGATACTATTAGAGATGATACCATCACTGTGCTATTTGTTGCCACAGATATTCTCGGCTGTACAGACACATTAATTAATCATATTACTGTAGTAGATAATAACTTCATAATACAAGCTTTGGATGGAACTCGCTTATGCGAGGGTGAAGAAGGTGGTTTTGCAGTTATAGATACCACAGGTAGCCAAGATGATTATAATTTTTACTGGGATGTAGATGGTATTCGACAGGATACTGGCCTTCAGGTTTCATTGGTTCTTAACGAACCAGGCATCCATACTGTAACTTTGATTGCAGACCATAAACTTGGAGCTTGTACACGTTCTGTAGAGCGAGAGATTACCGTTTTAGAGGCACCAATGGCAAGCTTTACTACTGATGTAGACGACTTAAATATCATTTGCCATCCTGCACAGATTACCTTTACTTCAGACCCTGCTTTTCCTCCAAATGAATATGATTTCGAATGGCGATTTGGCGAGGAAGATATTTCGGTCATACGCAATCCAACAATAGAATTTGGCAGAGGCACTCATGAAGTGACACAAATAATAACAAATAGTTTAGGCTGTAAAGATTCTATCTCACAGTTCATTACCCTAGTGGGTCCAGAAGGAAGTTTTAACCAAGACAAAGAACTGATCTGCATAGGAGAAGAAATCACTTTTACCTTGATGGATACTTTTAGCATCAGTCATTTCACATGGAATTTTGGTGATGGCACAGAACTCGAGGATACAAATCCTGTAAGTCACCAATACGCTTTTAATCCTCCAGGAGACTCCACAATTGTTACTCTAACATTATTCTCCGATGATACAGGTTGCGACTTAACTGTAGAGTCTCCAGTAAGATTCTCAGCGCTAGCTGCTGATATAATGAATCTTGGACAGCTATGTAATGGAGAAATACAATTGGAAAACAACAGTGTAGGTGCAACTAACTATGACTGGAATTTTGGTGATGGCACTAGCTCAGATGAGGCTAATCCGATAAAAGTATTCGAAGAAGAAGGGTCCTATCAAATAATATTGACAGTGAATGATGGTACATGTGAAGCCCAAGATTCTATAACAGTTGTAGTAGATGAAGATGAAGGCATCGGAGTAAAACTACCAAACTTATTCACCCCAAATGGGAATGGCGCAAATGATTTCTTTGGACCAGTTATAATTAATGGAACTGGGCAAGAAGAAGTAATCATAACCACTTTCAAAATCTATAATAGATATGGAGAACTCGTCTATGATAATACGAACCCGCAAGGGTGGAATGGCAACTTCAATGCGGAAGGAGCGCCTCCAGAGGTCTATGCTTATTACATAGAAATCGACATATCTGGCTGTGAAAGGATTACTAGGAAAGGTGGTGTAACTCTAATGAGATAACCACCTTCTATAAATAAAAAATGAGTTTTGGAGATATTTCAAAACTCATTTTTTATTTTCGCCTAACTTCTTAGTAAAAACTAACTATAGAAAGGGGCCTTAGCTCAGTTGGCTAGAGCGCTACACTGGCAGTGTAGAGGCCACCGGTTCGAATCCGGTAGGCTCCACTAGAGAAACAAACTGAAACG
>CAYNJK010000091.1:0-10411 GCA_964397575.1 uncultured Saprospiraceae bacterium | reverse complement strand
CAACGAACTGGCCCTGTTCCGGCTTATCTTCTATGAGAAAATCACAATCTTGCATGATCCAGTTTTTGCCACCGTCATAGCTCTGGCTTATGCCACGTAGTTCTATTATGTTAGCTTGGTCTGGTCTATCCTGGAACATTGGTATTTGTTATTGTGACTGGTTTAGTAGCAACTGGTCTATTGATAACCCACTTTCTTATTTTGTAGGCAATAATAGAAATCATTACAGTGTGGAATGCCCAACAGCTTTCTCCGAATAAATAATCCAGCACTCTTATATCACTAATCATACCTGTAAATTCATTTATTGCAAGAATGGCATAGATACCCAATGCCGACCATACAAACGCTGAAAAAGCGAAATCGAAAATTGTATCCAGCGTAGAGACTTTCTCTATCTGACCGTGCTTATGCGCATCTTTTACCTGGTACTTATGGGGAAATAATTCTCTATCCAGTCTGACAAAGATCTTGTCCTGTATAATGCCTATGAGTATAAAGAGTATAAGTATTCCGAATAGCTTATCCGTCTGAGATTGTCTTCTGACTATGTAGGTCAGAGCCCCAAGGCCTCCTTCTTCAGCATTGATCGTTTCAGCAACTACAATGTAGGTCCATGAGATGGCTGTCAAGATTCTGATATCATCTATCAGCTTGGACATGACAGAAGGAATATAGACCGATCTGATAGTTTGCCAGTTGTTGGCACCAATGGTATGTACGGTTTTCAGATAGACATCCTTTACCTGATCTATTCTCTGTATCACAATGGGCAGTAGAAAGATAAAAATTCCAAAGGCCAAAAAATTTACTTTCATTGGAATGCTTGTCCCATACCAAACAATAAAGATAACCATACAAGCAGCAAGGGGAATAAATCTCGTAGCATCTATAGTCCGATGAAACATACCTCTAAACAATGGAATCAAGCCAATTGCAAATCCAATAGGAAGCGTCCACAACAGTGCTTTGATATAACCACCCAGATTTAATCCTATAGACCTAAAGGTATTCTGTATAAGGTTGTTGTCCCTAAACATTTCTCCATAGGAAAGGAATACCGACTTAGGAGAAGGCAAAGACAACTTAGACACTATCGGATTCTCACCATAAGAAAGGAAATACCAAACCAACAGTATGATTCCTAGACCTATCAGTTCCAGAATCAGCCTGTTACCTTTTGGTATTTCGCCTCTTAATTTAAATAACCACTTCAATTATATTCTGCTCTGCGACTATCCTGGAATCAACTGAAAATCTGTTCTTCTATTTTGTGCTTTGCAGCTCTCTGTAGCATTGGTTTCACAACCAGCTATAGGCTTGTTAGGTCCGTTACCTACAACAACAAATCTATTGGCCGGCATCTTATAAGTTGCCTGGAGATACTTGGCTACAGACTGTGCTCGTGCTTCAGAGAGTTTCTGATTATTAGAGGCAGATCCTACGTTATCCGTATTTCCTTCTATCCTAACTTTCATATTACCAAAAGACTTAGCCGTTTCTGCAAACTGGATATCAATGATAGTTTTGGCATTTTCTGTTAGCTCATACTGTCCTGTATTGAAACTGATACTTACGGGCTTAGACGCTAGTGCAGGTGTTGTTCTGTCTTTCTGAGTAGTAGGTTTGAATACCTTAGCACCTTCTGCAGCATATGATGCGCCTTTAAGTGTACCGTTTGCTGCTAAAATTGGACCTGTACCGATTACTGTACGCCAGTTAGGACCTTCTCCTTCGGAATCGCCCATCTGAGCAAACTTTCTATTCATCTTGTGATACAAATCTTCTCCTTTCATTCCTCTATAAGATCTGTCTAGACCGAAAAAATTCATGTTGTCGCCATGACCTGTATAGTAAACTGTAGACATTGCAGCTTTTGCATCTTCGAGTGGCGCTTGCAAGAATTCTCCCATGTACTTGGCAGCCTTATTATAGTTAGTAGGATTCTTCATTTCGGCAACGGCTCTCATCCAGCCTTCATAAAACCCTTCGAACATTTCTTTTTTATCTCTCATCACACTTTCCTTAGCCAAGATAATATCTCCGATAATATGTGATTGTTCTACTGTAGTCAATAGTACTTTGGACCCAGGAACTTTGCTGGTTGCCTCTATATCAAACGGGCTCCACACGACAGCTGCATCTACATCAGGTGACTGGAACAATTCGGCTGCAGCAACATTGTCGGTAGTCTTTACCACTATTACGTCATCTATGGTCATCCCAGCTGACTCCAGTGCAGTAATAAGCATGGTCTGTGCAGGAGCTGGAACGGCTAGTGCTACTCGCTTTCCTTTGAGATCATTGATAGAATTGATACCTCTCTTTGCAATAATAACATCTCCACCTCTGGACCAGTCGGTCTGTATAAATGCCTTCGGCTTAAATTCCATTACATCTGGAACGGAAGTATAAAGTGGAAAGGCATCAGCTGTCTGTACGATTGCATCATACTCATCGGCCAGCCAAGCATTCATAGCTGTGATAAGGTCATCTTCTCTTACAAACTCTACTTTAAATCCGTACTCCTTGAAGAACCTACTTCTGGTATTGGCCTCCAAGCCTTCATTATAATATAGACCTGGAGCATAGCCAGGCCAAGTAACTATCTGTATTCTCAGTGTCTTGTCATCTCTATTAGATTTGGATGAATATGACTTTCCGAGTAAGCCGCCACTTTTCTTATTACTTTTTGATTCTACTTGACCAGAACTAGAGGATGCAGAATCTTCTTGCTCCATTCTTTCCTCTTCGGCTTTGTTCTTAAGATCCTTTCCTACAGAAGTATTATTGAGCAAATAATTACCACCAAAGAAGAGGAGTGCCAGTATGAACAAAGTGATCAATAGTTTTGAAAACAGTGTTAGTCGTCTTGCCATTTTTTTATTCTATTAAATTATAGTGTTGTTGAATAGGTCGTACAACTTCTTAATCGAAGAAGCTGTCATATTGGCTGGACCTGTTAGTACTTACTTTTTCTGCTATCGGTGCATTGAGATCTAAAACTTCATTGTCATCTTCTGCTTTAGTAAGAATGTCAGTTTTGGCTTCTCCTAGTAATAAGGAGGTGGATTCTTTTTCCCACTTTTCTAGCATTTCCATGCCTTTCTCTTCAAATATTCCATTTTGCAAATCTATTGAAGACATAAAGTCCTCTGACATTTCCATAAATCTCTCCATTTCTCCCACCTTACCGCTCACATCATCTGCTATTGCTTCTAGCGCCTGATCAAACATCGCTCTCTTATCGGTATCTCCTTTGATTATAGACATCGCAGATTTCATTGCTGAATGGCCTGCAAGCATTGCCTTGCGTTCTTGTTCTTTTATAGCGACTTGATCTTCGATATCTTCTGCGAGCACGGCTGAGTTTTCGTGCATTTTAGTCAGGACCCTATAGAGTACTTCCATTCTCTTGTAGAGATCTTCCAGTTTCATATTAGACTCCCGGAGTCTCCCTGCTTTTCTACTCTTCAGAATCAGTTGTGCCTCTTGGTTTGTTTTTTGGGCTTCACTAGCTAGTGCGATATTCTTCTTAATATCTTTTTGATTATTGACTATCATCTCCTTCAGCTTGTGCATCTGAGCGCGAAGCTTACCGATTTGCTTACGCATTTTCTTGAGATTCTTCTTCAGATCATCTACATAAGCATTGAGGATGGCCATCGGATTCATTTCTACGAATATGCCTGTGATTTTCCGCATGGCACTTTTCCACATATAGGAAACAAGGTTGCGACTCCGACTGTCCAGTGCTGTCAATATGAGTAGCCCCAAAGAAACAAATAAAACGATCATGCCTACTGTGCCAGAAAAAAAGGCTATGAGAGCATTAATAGATGCGGGTATAAGCCAAGCGCCCAAAGCGATAGCGGCAATCAAGAATAATATTCCTGTTTTCCCTTCTGGTTTTTCCCAAAAAGACTTGCTTGGCTTGGATGTAGACATAAACTAAGTTACTGGCTAGATTTATATGATAAAGATACACATATCTCAAGTAATCACTATTTGTAACTCATTAATAAACCTTAAGAATTCCCTTGCTATGGTTGTATTCTACCAATTGCGAAGGTTTCTATATAAAACAGGGTTTTAGAACGGTAAGACTGGTGCCAAGGGACATAAAAAAATCCCACCCAAAACTGGGCAGGATCTGCTTAAAATACTCTTAATTAGTAAAGAATCCTCTTTTCGGTTCTTGGAGGAAAAACTAGAGATCGCTGTTTTCTTCAACGATGCCTAGAAAAACTAATAATTCTCTTAAAAATTCCATTCTATCTATTTTTGGTGACTTTAATACAGGTGGGTATCATCCAAAAATAGTACCGTATCAAACCCCAATAAACTACATAGAACGTGACTTTAGGACATGCGTTTTCCCTTTAGAACTCGCGATTATAGTCTGTTTATTATATATAAATCACCTCAGATTCAATGACTTTATATATAGACGAACAGACTAATTTGTTACAAAGAACCGAACATAATGGCGAAAATAGAATTACGTTTATGACAATTATTAGACATGCATTTTGACAACTAGATTGTATAGTTTTTAAGGAGTGCCGTCTACAAGACACTACAAACAGAAAGTTATGGATTTACTCAAGTCAATTTCTCGGCTACTTACAAAACAAAAGCTCAAACAAATAGATATTATAACAAATACTGAGAGTCCAAAAACCAAATCCGAATTGCTCTATACTGCGCTGAGAGATGGAATTATTTCCAGTGAAGATGAAGCGATTGCATTACTCTACCCAGAAGGCAATTACTCCAAATCTGCTTTTGAGAAACTGAAATACAGACTCAAAGACAAGTTAATCAATACCCTGTTTTTTATAGATGTTCAAAGCTATTCTTCAATAGCGAAAGACAGCGCCCTACTGAAGGTAGCTAAAGCCTATATTGCTTCTCAAATCTTAGGTAGAGCAAGAATTTCTAACTCGTTTGAAATTATGGAGTCTGTGCTGAAAACCTGCCAAAAGTATGAACTGATTGATTTTCAGATCCTGATATATAGAGAACTCCTTCCTAATTATGGATTATTCTATTATGACAGAAGAAAGTACAAGATGTATTCAGAAGCCTATGAAGAAGCTCTGCGAAAATTGCTCCTAGAAGATAAAATACATCATTTCTTTACAATCCTTGGTAGAAAAATAACCACTGCTAGAAATCTCAGTTATTCCTTAGAGATAAAGGAGATAGAACAAGACATGGCAGAAACTTATGAGAATGCTGTCCAAGAGGATCATAATCAAATACGATTCTATGCCTACAACAGCAAGTTCTTCTTACTTATGTATAAAAATGATTTGTTTGCTCAATCCGCCCTGTGTGACGAAGCCATCAATTATTTCAAGGAAAAAAAGAATTATACCAATTTGGCTTTATTTTCCTTCAAACAGAAAAAAGGACTTTGTTTCATGGCCTTTGGTAAGTTTAACGAAGCCATCTCACTTTTTGATCAGTGTCTTGCTTATAATCCAACAATAGGCGGCAACGCTTGGTTGGCTTTACATAATTATAAATTCAGCGCGCATCTCTTACTATCAGAATACTCTGAAGCCTACAAGGTTGCTTCTAAAGTATTATATACAAAGACAACAAAAAAGCTTAATAGTGCATTTCACCAAAAGTGGTTTATGAATGAGGCCTTCATCCATTTCCTCATTCTTACCAAAAAACTAAAGGTCGAAGATATCGATGTCAAGCCCATCAGAAAATTTAGATTGACTCGATTCCTAAATGAGTTGCCAGAATTCAGCAAAGACAAAAAAGGTGCTAATATCACCATCAACATTCTGCAACTTCTATTCTACGTCTTAGAAAAAGATTTGGACAAAGTAGATGACAAACTGGAGTCCCTTAAGCAATACAGCTTCAGACATTTAAAAGGAAATGAATATATACGGCCAAAAACTTTTATCAGATTATTAGAGCTGATACCGAAATGTGATTATAATCTCCACAAAGTCAATAACAAAAGTGAAAAACTCCTTAAGGTACTTAGTGACAATCCAAAAGCCTACTTTGATCAGCGAAGCGATATAGAATTCTTGCCATTCGAAAAGTTATGGACTCTGGTCATAGAAGCTCTAGAATAGGCTTAGGATAGATATTTTTTCATTTTTTCCAGATCTGCAGCAATCTGAGAGCTTACTATATGATAGGCTTGATAAAAGCCATCCTTGGTTGCTTGCACCTTTGCCTGGGCTTTATGGATACTTCCTTTTCGTTCCTCTAAGGCTTTTTCTCCACTGGCTATTTCTTTTTGCAGCTTTTCTATTTGGGCCTTTCGCTGTGCAATACCCTCTTCCAGCTTTTTGATTTCAGCATTCCTGGAACTGACTTGCTTACTACTTTGCACCTTGAAGGCCTCTAAAAATTTATTTTCTTCTTGCTTGAGAACTTTCAGATAATGATTGGCACTGCTGACCAACTTTTCTGGTGTAGCACCCATGGTCTTCGCCATAGCTAAAGCGGATTTAAACTTAGTGGCTTCATCCATTTCTACGCCACCGAGATTTTGCAAGGATTGCTTGTACTCCAGATAATCAAAGCCTTCTATGTTATGCTGCTCAAGAGCCCCAAGTAATCTATTGATAAACTTTTCATCTGGCTTCCCTTTTGGAATAGCAGCCTTATCATAGTTTGGTTGGGTGGGTTGAGCGGCGTTCCCAGATGGTGCTTGGGATTTTGATTGAGGTGTATTAGAGGGTGGCTTTGTTGCTGGCTTTGCACCGGCCTTTCCAGCTGGTTTCTGCGCACCTTCCTCTTCTATAATAAACATCGACTTAAGCTTCTTGAACATCTTTCTTTTTCTTGGTAGTCAAATATAAGAGCATTAAGCCATCAGAGGCAACATTTAAGCAAGCTATTCCACTTAATAGCTGACTAATAACAGATAGGCAAAAGCGTTCTTTCTGTTAACATGTTTCCTACATGAAGGACATTTATTTCTCTATACGATGGGAATAAGCCTCAAAGACAATATCTTGCTCCCATGTACAAGTTTGAGTTTCAAAAGAGAGTAAGATATGCCGAGACAGATAAGATGGGCTATCTCTATTATGGACATTATGCAAAGTATTACGAAATAGGTCGTGTAGAGGCACTTAGAGATTTAGGCATGAGCTATCGCAAAATGGAAGATGAACTGGGGCTGATGCTTCCCGTACTTTCTCTGGAATGCCGCTACAGGCTACCCGCTTACTACGACGAGACCATAACCATAGTAACAATACTCCGAGAGCTGCCCCTAAAGATGTTTACCTTCTATCATCAACTCTTCAATCCTGCTGGACAGGAAATAAATACTGCGACTGTAAAGCTCTTTTGCATGGACATGAAAACTCAAAAAAGAACCAGTCCGCCAGATATTATGATAGAAAAATTGCGCCCTTATTTTGAATGATAGTACTTTGGTGGACTAATAAAATCCGTTCGTGGGCCTTTCGAATTTACCTATCATATCACAGCTTATTGCTTTCTGTAAGAGAAAGTCCTTGCCTGGTTTTTCAGGCGTCTCCATATACAATGTGATAAGCTTCGTCTATAATGAGGCCATGAAGGAGGATAATGATATAGTCACCAGATCCAACTCGATAGCTTTTAATTTCTTTTTGTCAATCTTCCCACTGATTATTTTCTTATTCACTTTACTCCCTTTGATTCCATATACCGCTGATTATGTAGCTGTGCTGAAGGAGTCTACGGAAGGCTTCTTCCCAAAGCAGGCCCATGAATACCTCTTTACAGTCATAGATGGCGTTGCATCTATCAAGCGTAAAGGTCTCCTCTCTGTCGGATTTATCTTTGCTGTCGTCTTCTCTAGTTCCGGCATGGTGACCCTGATGTATGGTTTCCATAAAAGCTATGATAAAGTCTTCAAGAAAAGGAGTTACCTCAAAAACCGGATGGTGGCTATTTTCCTTACCGCTCTGGTTGCAGGACTATTTATTGTCAGTTTGTTCCTTATCATCCTAGGAACACCGATTCTGGAATTGGTCATGAACAAACTAGATATGGGACATTATTCTGCACTTATAATCAATTTTTTAAGTTGGCTGTTTGTGGTTCTGATTATCTATCTGGGTATCACATTGATCTATAGATATGGTCCTTCTATGAAAAGAAGAATAGCCTGGATCAATACTGGTGCCATTCTAGCAACAATGCTATCGATAATGTCTTCGCTGGCTTTTTCGTTTTTTATAAATTCCTTTGGTAGATATAATGAGATCTATGGTTCGATAGGTGCTTTGATAGTGCTACTACTGTGGATACAAATCAATGTTTTTATCATACTTGTAGGTTTTGAGTTCAATGCAAGTATCGCTGTTAACAAGGCGGATATTCAGGACACCTCTAGTCTGACTTAAGCTAGACAACTTCCGCAACAGTAAAAATACTACCCGTTACCAAGATCAAATCCGACTTACTCGATTGCTGCTTCGCATAGGCCAAGGCTCTGGGAATAGTGCTGTAAAGCTTTCCAGTTATACCTTGATCCGCAAGCTGCTCTTGCAACTTCTCTTTGTCTAAGGCACGTGGAATTTTCGCTTGGCTGATATAGTACTTAGCATCTTTAGGAAATAGAGAAAGTACAGTACTAAGGTCTTTATCCCCTACCATAGCAAGCACTATATGTAGTTGCTCGTAGCTTTCTTTTTCCAACTGAACAAACAGTTGTCTCAGTCCCATCTCATTATGTGCACTATCACAAATGGTTTTCGGATCACTGGAGAGCAACTGGTAACGACCCATGTAGCCCCATATGGATAGGCCTTTAGTCCAAGCTTTGGAAATTTGTTTCTCTGTCGGTGCTAGATTCATTTTTTTTATGGCAGTCAAAGCAGTGGTCATATTCTCCTTTTGGTAATCAGGAAAATGGGAACCTATTTTACCTAGCAATTCAGAGCAACTTTTCTGACTACCATAGCTTAGGGTCGTTTGTTCTTCCATGGCCTTGCGCCTAAATACTTGAGTGGTCTCTTTTTGCTTCCTACCGATTACAACTGGTACTTTATGCTTTATAATGCCTGCTTTCTCACCTGCGATTAACTCCAGTGTATTACCAAGAAAATTCATGTGGTCATAACCTATATTAGTAATAACACTTAGTTCAGGCCTTATGATATTAGTGGAATCCAATCTGCCTCCTAGTCCGGTTTCTATAACTCCAAAATCTACGGCTTCGTCCTTAAAATACTGAAAAGCCATTGCAACGGTAATCTCGAAAAAACTAGGTTTCATCTTACTATCGAAAATCTTTTCAGTGATGAGTTTATTGACAAAAGACTTGACATAGGTTTTTGGAATCTTCTGTCCATTAACTTTTATCCTTTCCCTATAGTCTTTGTAATGCGGAGAGGTATATAGCCCAACTTTATAGCCTAACTCATGTAATAAGGTTGAGATAAAAAAGCTAACGGAACCTTTGCCATTAGTGCCTGCTATGTGAATGCTTTTAAACTGGGTATGTGGTTGTTCCAGATGCTTAGCCAACTTGATAATGTTTTTCAAGTCTTTCTTGAATGCCTTAGGTCCAACTCTCTGGTACATAGGCAATTGGTGGAACAAAAAACTGAGTATGTCTGCGTACCTGCCTATCTTCATTTAAACTAAAATTCAGAATGAGACAACAAAAGTAAGTTCTTATCCTACTTTTGTGCTACCTGATTATGAATAAATCTTATGATTTAATAATAGCTGGAGCTGGACTTGCTGGACTGAGTCTGGCTTATAGATTGGCCATTGATAAAAGCTACAAAGGGTCTATTTTACTGATAGACAAAGACAACAAGACAAAGAATGATAGGACTTGGTCTTTTTGGAGTAAGGAGAAAGGCATTTTTGACGAGCTAATTTATCACAGTTGGTCCAGTCTGGAATATGCAGATTCAAGACAGATTAAGCCCTTGGAACTGGGACCTTATCGCTATCATATGATAAGAGGGATAGACTTCTATAAGCATACCTTGGCCACTATAGAAGAGTCAACTAATATCGATTTAGTTATCGGATCCATTACTGAGCTAAAAGAAACTGAAAACGAAGTAGAAGTACTGACAGACCAGGAAGCATTCATAGGAAAGTACGTTCTAAAAAGTTATCCAGAAATTTTCACAACGAATGAACGCAATTTTGTATGGCAACATTTCAAAGGCTGGATAATAGAAACGCCAGACAAGCACTTCGATCCAGACAAAGCGATAATCATGGATTTCAGGATAGAACAAGAAGGCCTGACAAAATTCTTCTATGTCTTACCTACCAGCGAAAACAGTGCCCTGGTAGAGCTTGCTGTCTTCTCTAAGGATATACCTTTACCGGACCATTACGATAGTTATTTGGATACTTATATAACACAGGAGCTCAACGTAGCAGAGTACAAGGTAAGAGA
>CAYNJK010000090.1:7049-10472 GCA_964397575.1 uncultured Saprospiraceae bacterium | reverse complement strand
GCTGGAGGCACACCGATGTGTTATATCAGTCTAGGCATCTGTTTGATCTTGCTTTGTTTAAAGCTTGCCGAACAGAAACTATAACATTTTCCCAGCTTACATTCCTTGTAATTATATAGGCATCACATGATGAAAAGCTGATTTTATCTGCAGTTCCAGCAAGCTTCTCAAAGATTTAAGTAAATTACGTTTTAGACCTATTTAGTAGGTGTATGAATGTAAGCAAAAATGCAATTAACTAATAGACAGTTGTTGATGATGGGGATTGTAGCCAGTGTCATAGTCGGCATAGGTGAGTAGGTGAAGGACTGGCCAGTGATCAGACGGCAACAGTCACTTTTGGCCTCGGAACAGAAAGTACTGTGAAAGGCGTTACGCTTGCATTACCAAATGGGACGACAAAAAACTTAACAAATTATAAGATAAATCAGGTCAACCAGATCAATAACTAATTTAGAGTAATGGATAGGACTTAATTTTTTGGTAGCTTTGAGCTAGATGAGTAGAATATTTCAAGATTTAGAACATCAGTTCGAATTGCTGAGCTGTATGCTGGGTCAGTTAACAGACCATGAGTATAAGAAAAGAGGGGAGCATATCGGCTCTATAGGTACTCATGTGAGGCATGTCTTGGAGTATGTGCAGATACTTATCCAGGCTGACTTGCAACAACCTATAGATTATTCTAAGCGAAAGCGGGACCAAAAAATAGAGAACAATAGGAACCATGCTTTAGACGTCATAGAGAAATTGAAATCAGGTGTATACAAAGAAGACAGATTGGTCAGTATACAAGAAGATGAGGAAACACTAAGTTCCAGTTATCTCAGAGAAGTCCTTTATATGCACGAGCATATCGTACACCACTGTGCAATTCTGAGAGTGGAGCTAGAAACCCTAAAAGATTATCAAGTAGACCCCTGTTTCGGTTTTGCAAAATCAACCTTAAAGCATCTAGAGTCCAATGTGTCTGCTTAGTTATGTAAAGTCGGAGCAGCAAACTGTTTTTACTTCTAATAGAGACATCAGTATCACCAGACCTCCAGCGGAGAGCATATCGACACATATAGTTAATGGTAAAAGAATCTCCTTCCCTAAAGATTACAAAGGTGGTTCTTGGTTAGCCTATGATGATTCTAAGATTATGATTGTACTCAATGGAGCAGAGCAAAATCATCTACCAGGTGGAACTTATGGAAAGAGCAGAGGCCTTATTCTATTAGAACTGATGACTAATGACAGTTTGACCTATTGGCATTCAATGGACTTAGAGGGGATAGAACCATTTACCATGGTTTATTTGGATGAGGCTGGTCAACTGTACCAGTTGTCATGGGATGAGCATGCGAAGAAGACCTTGATTCTTGATGCAGATATAAATAGGGTCTGGATGTCTAGTACCTTGTATACTGAGGAAGAAAAAAAGAAGCTCAAGGAAAAATTCCAAGAGACAACTCTTACTACCTTGGAACAGGCGTTAGACTTTAATAAAGTAAATCACTACGCCGAGATCAAATCTTCAGCCACAAGAATTTCTACGGTAGAAACCGTAAGTCTACATCAAATTATAAAAGAGCCTAGTGGAATAACCTGCAACGAATACCTGCCCTAATGAACTTCTGGTTGCGGGCAAGACTCTATTTTCACAGACTGACACATTGGGAGTACTGGCCCACCTGGGTGATGTATATCCCTTGTTACCTGATCTATCCTTTTTATGTACTTTATACCAGAGCTCCCTTATATTTTACAGCCGCTAATCCTGGTATCCATATGGGTGGCAGCTTCCTCTCTTCTAAGAATGAAATTTATAAGAAACTCCCTCAGCAACTTATACCTCAGACCATGTATATTGATGGAGAAACACAGTTTGCTGACTGTATTGCTTTCGCAAAAAGGAATCAACTGAATTACCCATTGATAGCAAAGCCTGACATCGGCGAGATGGGTTTAGGCATAAAGATGATAGACTCAGACTCAGCACTAAAAGACTTTGTGACTCAGAATGTCGACCCTTATCTTATACAAGAGTTTATTCCCTACGAGCATGAATTAGGAATTTTTCTCATCAGAAAAGAGAGTGGAGAATTTGATATAACAAGTATCGTAGCCAAGGAGTTTATCAGTCTGGTAGGAGATGGCCATAAGTCAGTCGAAGAATTGTTTTTGGCTACTCCAAGGTATGCCATGCAACTGGAGTGGATGAAACTCCAAGAAGATATAGACAGCTCCCAGATTCTTGCGAAAGGCGCTACTTTGGAACTGGTGAGGATCGGCAACCATTCGAGGGGGTCTATATTCAGAGATGCCAACCATCTAAACAATCAGCAACTCCGACAGTCTATGAATGTATCTTTGGCAGATTTCGAGGGCTTTAATTATGGCCGCCTAGATGTTAAGTATAATAATTATGAAGAGCTCCTTTTAGGTAAGAATTTCAGCATCATAGAACTCAATGGTGTATTCAGTGAGGCCGCCCATATTTATGACCCTGACTTCCGATTTCTGGAAGCCTGGAAAGTCACGTTCTGGCATTGGCGCACCTTGTTCCACCTTAGCCTAAAGGGCATCAAAGCAGGACATAGACCTGATAGACTCAGAGATGAATTTTGGAATATCATCTACCACTTCAGATTTTTGGCCAAGCTCAGAAAGTAATCCGCAATATTTTGCAAGTTAGCATGGAGAATTTCATTGTCTCGCTTGCCTATTTAGTTAAGGTCTAATACATTCCAGAAATACTCCTACTTTAGACCTTACAACACAACCATACAACATGTCAGAAGAAGTACTAAGTAAAATGGTTCCAGCTATGGTGTTGCTGGTGGTAGGAATTATAGAAGCTTTAGGAGGGTTGTACTTTGAAGACAAAAGAACCAAAAATGATTACTCCATAGAGTTAATAAGTTTGGTTACACTGCCCGTACTGATTCAGCCTGCTATTTTTCTTTTGATACTGACCTTAGGGACTGTCTGGTTTTCGCAATATGAAAACAGTTTTTTAAGCATAGCTTTCGGATGGCAGTTTGTGGCATATCTCATTTTTGATGATCTGACACAATATTGGTGGCACCGATTGTCACATTCTAGCAGACTTATGTGGAAATTGCACAGACCACATCATGTTGTAGAAGAAATGGGAGTTCTAGTCACTTACAGAAATGCTATACTTTACTATGCGCTTATGCCTGGTATTTGGCTTTCAGGGATTTTGGTTTTTCTAGGGATGGGATATGCTTACCTTTTCTATCTGCCTATAAAGTTGACAATTATACTCTTGGCTCACAGTGAAACCAAGTGGGATAGATTCCTCTACAAGTACCGCTTCCTACATCCCTTGGCCTGGGTAATAGAAAGAACGATTTCTACTCCTAGTACACATTATGCCCATCATGGTCTGACTGCAGAAGATGGCATCTCTCA
>CAYNJK010000090.1:0-7039 GCA_964397575.1 uncultured Saprospiraceae bacterium | reverse complement strand
GTAAAAGAAAGTTGCATTTTCTCCCTAATAAATTTCTTGAATAATTGTAAATTTTACTGAAAAAATTAAGTAGGTGAAGGATTCCTTTGTTCGCCCATCATGGGTTGACTATCTGGGATGTTCTCTTCGGCACTGCTAAAATCACAAGAAAGTATCCTACAAAATTTGGCGCATGGAATAGAATTAATGAAGTCTGGTACGTCCAACTCCTGTTTCCATTTATCAAGTCAAAGGACAGTAGAAGTGAATTGCATACGCTGAGAAGTGAAAAGGATTATGATCCTTCTTTAGATTACAAAGAATACTCTAGTTGACACTTAATCACCTACCTTGTCCAAATCTAAGCCTTCATAGTAACCAGTATCCACATTATTGATATACTTGGTATAGTAGGTTATCTGGCCTACATGGTAAGATAGGTGTTCTATCACATGCAGTATAGCACTGAGACGTGTATGTGGAAATCCCTGTATGTTGACTTCCTCTGGAAATGCACTAGGGCTTAGTTGTCTTACAACTTCATTGGCGTCATACAGTATAGGTGTTATATGTGCCAGCAGTTCTTCTGCTGTATGGCTGTAGCCCGAGACAAACTCTTTATCCCTCTCTCTGAGGTCTTTTTCCTCTCCTACACCTGCAATGATATATTGTCTTATGTTTCCAGCTAGATGTAAGATGAGATTGCCGATGGCATTGGTGTTCTCATTTTTCTTATGCCAGATCTGTTCCTGCGTAAGCAGGTCCAAGCACTTTTCTATTCTGGCAAGAGATTCTTCTATGACTCTGAGCTGAAATTCAGCCTTGACAATATCTATCAGTTTGTTATCCATCTGCAAGAGCGATTAGTCCGAGTTGTAATTTTACATCTTTTATCTGTGATAATACGACAAAGGCAGCTTCTATTGTAGCTCCAGTGGTCAGCACATCATCTACCAGTAGGATAGTCTTGCCTGAAAGCTGTTCTTTCTTTTGTAATTTGAAACTGTTGAGGACATTTTGGAATCTGTCTTCCCGATTCATGGAAGTCTGAGAATCTATTTCTTCTACTTTGATAAGATGCTTTTTGGCTACAGGTCTTTTGATTATCTGTGATATGCCAGCGGCAAATTTTTCGCTTTGGTTGTAACCACGTCGTTGTTCTCGCTTATAATGCAGGGGTATCGGAATGATAAGGTCTGGAGAATTAAAGATTTCTGATTCTACCAGTTGTAGGCCAAATTGATTACCGAAATAAATGCCAATGTCCCTTCTATTCATATACTTGAGACTGTGGATGGCATTCTGAATACTGCCTCCTTTGATAAAATTAAAGAGGGCGGCACCATGCTGAAGATTTACCCGACCACTGAGACGAAAGACCAAGTCATTATTTAATACTTCGAAGTGATCTGTTTTGGAAACCGTCGCTTGACAAGTAACACAAAGTTTTCCTTTTTTGTCTAATAAATTTGTGTTGCAACCGATGCAGTAATCAGGATACATAAGGTGGGCAAGACCTTGGGAAAGGGATTTTATCTTCGGAATAATGTTTTTGATTTAATTAAGATAGGAAACTTGATCTAGAATACATTACTAGAATAAAAAAACGCCTGCCCTATGCAAGGCAGACGTCTCAAAACAAAACGAAAAACCAACTTTAACTTATATTCCTTTCCTCAGTTTGACTGAGATATCTTTTGTCTGCTTATTTCTATGGATCCTCAGATTTATAACATCTCCTACCTTGGAGAATTGCATTACATCTACCAGATCATCGTAATCATTTATAGCTTTACCATTAGCGGCAACGATAACATCGCCAGGAAGTAATCCTGAAAGTTGTGCAGCGCTACCTGGTTCTAATTTTGCAATGTAAAAGCCTCTAGCAATCTGTAGATTCTTTTCATCTACCAAGTCCTCATCTACACTATCACCCATTACGCCTAGTCTTGCTCTTCTTATGTCACCGTTCTCTTTTATTTCTTGCACGATCCGCTGCACAAGATTAGATGGTATGGCAAAAGAGTATCCAGCAAAAACACCATTAGGTGTAGCTATTGCTGTATTGATACCTATGAGTTCACCATCCTCATTTACAAGTGCACCACCACTGTTGCCAGGATTGATAGCAGCATCAGTTTGTATAAACTCTTCTATAGTCTTTTCACCTTCTATAATATCTATATCCCTTCCTTTGGCAGAAACGATGCCTGCTGTGACCGTAGAAGTTAAATAGCTGAAAGGATTTCCTATGGCAGCAACCCATTCTCCAACTTTTACTTTATCAGAGTCTGAAAATGGAACCGAGATAAGACCATTGGCTTCTATTTTTAGCAAAGCCAAATCAGTACTCGGATCAGCACCAATTTTGGTTGCAACAAATTCTCTTTTATCTGGTAGGGATACTTTTATTTGATCTGCATATCCGACGACATGATTATTAGTTACGATATAACCATCTTCTGAGATGATTACGCCAGAACCAGTACCCTTCTTTGGTCCGAATAATTGAGGCCCGAAAAAGTCATCCATGTCAAAATTGAAAAAACCATCGAATGGAGATCTTTCTCTTTCCTGACTTCTTTGTTGTGCCAGAGTCTTGCTTTCCTCTGCAGTTATATGAACGACTGCTGGCGTTACTTTCTCAGCTGCAGATACAAAATTAAAGGGCTGTGCTACCGTAGTAGGACTGGAAGTAAATACAGCTTTTGGAGATCTATTTTCAATAACTTCCGCCTCAGGTAAAGATGATTTTAGCGCTACAAAAGCAACAGAGCCGCCTATCATTCCAGCTAACATTAGTGATATTACTTGTTTCATCTTATGCACTTTTTGTTTATTGAGAACAGAACTGCCTCCGATGAAGTTATTTGCAAGACCTTGTTTAACAGCATGTTAACAGCACTATGCGCATTCTAGAAATCCACGTACAGTTCACTTTTCTCTACCAGTAATAACCGAGCCTAGACCAAGTCCTTTAATAGATAGATAAGATGCCCCCAAGCCACCAAAAAGTGTTACCACAAAACAATCAAACCCACAATCCTCCAAACCATCAAACCTGCAATCCTACAACCCCTCTATCCTCCGTATAATCTCCTCACTTTCAGAATACCCCTTTGCTACCACTGAAATCCTTCCTTCCTTTTCTACCAGAATCGTCGGAAAAGAACTAACTCCTAGAGATCTTGATTTTTGAAAATCCAACTTTATCTGTTCTTTCCATTTGTCAGATTCAAAAGCTTCGGCAAAGTCTTCCACAGGGATGCCTAGTGTTTTTAGACTTTCGGTGTAAGAGTCAGTACTGCCTAAGTATTTGTTTTCGGAATAAAAGTCTTCCTGGATAAGCTTAAAGAAAGGAATTGCTTTGTCTGGAGCAAGTTCGCGGACGATGGCAGTGGCTCTGCAAGGGGGCTCTGTATCATAGACCAGGCTGGAATTATCTAGTATACCATAGCTGAATGGCTGATTTGTGGCTTTGTTGACCTGATGCCAGTGCTCGGCAAGGAAATCTTTCATTTCTGTCATGGGGACCTTATGGTAAGGTCTGAGACCACCCATAATAATTTCTATTTCTGCGGATTCTTTATAATGCTCGTATACTTTCTCCCACTGAGGAGCAATGCCGTAGCACCAAGAACACATAGGGTCGCCGATGTAGATGATTTTCATATTTTCTTGTGCAGTTATAAGTTGGAAATGAAAGCATAAAATGCTCATACTGAGTAGAGCCTTGATAAGATTCATAATTGATTATTTGTGTTTAACTTTTCGCATGTTAAATAAAAAAGGGATGCTCTAGTGAAAAGAACATCCCTTTTTATATTTTGTTTTTATAATCGTCTACTCTATGACTGCTTCAGATCTGTCTATCAGTCTGAAACCATTTCCATGAATATTAACGATTTCTAGTTTCTCGTCTTTCTTAAGATATTTTCTCAGCTTAGTGACAAATACATCCATACTTCTTGCTGTGAAGTAATTGTCTTCGCCCCAGATTTTGGTCAGTGCTGTAGACCTTGGGAGTACATCGTTTTTGTGTAGACAGAAAAGTCTGAGTAGATGTGCTTCTTTTGGTGAGAGATTGTCTTTGATGACCTCTCCAGTCTGACTACTGGTATATGTAAGAATACGCAGGGGATAGTTAAAGTGATAATCTCCAAGACTAAACTCTTTGATGTCTTCTTCTGGATCTGCCTTGGAACCAGACCTTCTCATTATAGCCTGAACTCTAAGAAGCAGTTCTTCTGAGTTAAATGGTTTGGTTATGTAATCATCCGCTCCTATTTTGAAGCCTTCTAATACGTCTTCTTTAAGAGATTTTGCAGTCAAAAAAATCAAGGGGATTTCTTTGTCCTTTTCTCTTATTTCTTTTGCTAAAGTAAACCCGTCTTTCTTTGGCATCATGACATCAAGTATACAAAGGTCAAAATCCCCTTCGTTATATTTGATAATGCCTTGTTCTCCATCCTTAGCTAGATCTACAGTGTACTCGTGCATTTCTAGATAAGATCGCAAAACGTCTCCAAAGTTCTGGTCGTCTTCAACAAGCAAAATTGATTTTCCGCTTTCTGACATTAATCTAAATAGTTTTTAAAGTGTAGTAAATGTATGTTCATCTATTAAGATGTTAATTTTTCACATTAGTCACAAATTTAGCTCTGTATATTATGCGTAAAAGGTAGAAAAATAGTAAAGACACTACCTTTTCCTAGCTCAGAAGTCACTTTCACCTTCCCGTTATGAGCATCTACCAAGGCTTTCACATAACTTAACCCCAAGCCGAACCCTTTTATATCATGACGATTACCAGTGTGAACTCGGTAAAATTTGTCAAAGATGTGCTTAAGAGACTCTTTTGTCATCCCTATGCCATTATCCTTTATGTCTATAAAAATACCCTTGTCGCCGTTCCTCGTAGTGATAGTGATTTTAGGCACCTCGTTGGAGTATTTTTCTGCATTATCAAGAAGGTTATGGACGATGTTGGATATATGGGTCTTATCTGCCTGAATGATAGGATTTGTAGCATTAAGATGGGAGAGAAGTTCACCTTCCCTTTGTATAACCTTCAGACGACTGTTTTCCGCTGCCTGATTGACCACTTCATTTACATTTACCTCCGTAATTTTTAGATTAAAGTCTTCTTTATCTATTCTGGCCATCTGCAATACTTTCTCTACTTGGTCCAGCATTCGCTTGTTTTCTTGCTTTATAATACCAGCAAAACGTTTAATCTTATCCACATTACTGATAACCGTACTATTTGTGATAGAGTCCGTAGCAAGTGAGATTGTCGCTATAGGTGTCTTGAACTCATGTGTCATATTATTGATAAAATCAGTTTTCATTTCTGACACTTTCTTCTGTCGAAATATGACAAAGACCGTATAGGCAAAGCAAAGGAGTATAAGTCCAGTAAAAAGGAGTGAGCTGAGTAGAGATGGAACAACCTTTGCCCAGAGCCAGCTTCTTTGTCCAGGGAAGAAAATCTTAAGGTAGCCTGGAGATCCGTGCTCATCATTAAAAAGCTGCACCATATGCTTGGAATCATAAAGGCCTTTATCCTTCCCAGCATTTGAGCTTTCTTCGGTCTGCACTTGCACAGCAAAGTTGCCATTTCTTATTACAAAATCCTTTAGCTTATTGGAATAGACACCGTAGTCGTTTTTGAGATTGATACCCTGATCATCTAAGGCATCTCTGATATATCTGTCCAGGTTCTGCTTATTGATGATTTCTATCAGGTCATCTTTGTACAGTGTCTTCATGTTCCCTGCCAGTTCCATAGCTCGCTGATCCACATTGGAGTTTTTGGCAGACAGCATTTTGGCTAATAAGTTGGTCTCTGTACCGAAAATGGAGGTTTTCTTTTTCTCTTTGAAGAAGTCTAGAACAAACTCTGGGCGCTCAGTATCTTCCTGTAGCCGCAGCTTTACATTACTCATGGCCATGGTGACCTTATCATCGAAGTTTTTCCCATCGAGATCCACCTGTGCTTTTATCCATATAAACTGTGTCACTGCGATGCCCATCAGAGAGACTGACATCAATATGACTATGGCCCAGATGGATTTTCTATTCATATATGGTTTCTACGTTAACTTTCTGTAAACTAGGGATTTCAACAAAAATAGCCTATCAAAATTGAGATTAAGTACCTTTAACCAACATTTAAGCTACATTCTGATAAAAGCTAAGTTTATCTTAAAGAAGGAATAATGAAAAAGATAGAACATATAGGCATTGCCGTAGAAGATATGTCTGAAAGCGAAGCCCTTTTTGCTGCCCTCTTTGATGTCCATCCTTATAAGCAGGAACTTGTCGAAGCACAACAAGTATTGACTTCATTTCTAAGAGTAGGGAATAATAAGATAGAATTGCTTCAGGCTACATCTGAAGACAGTGTTATAAAAAAGTTTTTAGATAAGAAAGGACCTGGCTTTCATCACATCGCTTTTGCGGTCACAGATATAAAGGCAGAAATGAAAAGACTAGCCGACCAAGGATTCCGTTTATTGCAAGAAGAACCCACCTTAGGTGCCGATAACAAGCTGGTCTGTTTTCTCCATCCCAAGTCTTCAGGAGGGATGCTGGTAGAATTGGTTCAGGAAATTCCTGATACAACGACGTAGATTTTAGAAAACTTAGGAGCAAACACCAGTCCCTTTAAGAAGAGAGCCTCTGCTTAACAATGCGGTGCTCTGCACCTTTGAGTACTTTGAGATAGAATAGTGCTATAGATAATGCGGTCCTCTGTACCTTATTCTATTGCATGAAGGAGGCAAGAGGTATAGCGTACCGAACTCTATATAGTAAATGTTAAGTCATATATCTTGAGGTGCAGCGCACCGTTTAGTAGATCTTTCAATAGTAAGCACGAGAGCATAGCGATTCTCCCCGCCCACTCCCGCACCCCCAGCCAATAAAGGGGAGACCTCTATACCTTGAGGTGCAGCACACCGTTCTTATAGCATAGGAGATCTACCAATAGTATTTGCTGCAAGAATTAGGCTAGGCAACTATTTTGAATTAAATATTATGGCTATTGACATAAGGC
>CAYNJK010000089.1:9449-10532 GCA_964397575.1 uncultured Saprospiraceae bacterium | reverse complement strand
GTCTAACTTCAATTGATTTTTGGCAAATCAATACTGAAAGTGGGATAAAATAAGAAAACAAAAAAAATGCCCAATTCATTTTAGAATTTTAAAACTTAGAAACATCAAAAAACCCACTTGACTCCTGCGCTTAGCTCTCCCCTTCAGGGGCTGGGGGTGCGGGCGGCAAAAAATCAATAAAATAAAAACCCCTCACCACTACCTGCACATTCTTCCTTCCCATATTATCCGTTTTTAAATTACAGTTTTCTAAAAAAACCTGCACCCACCTCCCTATAAAAGACAAAGGCCCCAACTACTAAGCTGGGACCTCATGTTCAAATACTCTTTATTTTCGTACTGCCTATCTGCCTTCCAGATACATACAAGTAAACTCCCAGTCATCGTAGTTAGAATCTACAGGACCAAAATTTCTTGTAATTACTTTCAGCGAAGTAATAGGCTGGGTATTATCGATAACAAACTCAAAAGTAGCATAGCTGCCATCCTCTGGTGACTCTTCGGTAAAGGTAGTTTCTGCAATCAATTCTCCTCTAGAATAAAACTCTATAGAACTTTTCTGATCTTCATCGAAGAGATCAGACTGCAGGCCTTTGATATCTATGCCCATTTTCAGCTGAGAAAATTGCAACGACGCATCCAGATGATATTCTACTTCTAGACCATCAGTCGCTTTCTGGAACTGGCTGTTTTCAGGACCTCCGTATAGATCATCCCCAAGATGAAACAACTCTGAAGACTTATCCCCTATTACCAAACAGTTAGGACAAGGCGTAAGCGCTAAGATGTCTTCTGAGCCATAGACAGCTCCGTCCTCTAGTGGCATGGCATAAGTAAGATTATAGGGCTGATACTTTTCATGCGTAACGCTGATAGAAATATAGCCCGCTTGTGGCAAGTCTTCATGAGGTACGGCTAGTCGGTACGAACCATCTGCTTCCGATACCTGAGCATATCTTACATTATTGGCATAAATACTGACAGTAGCGCCCTCTACTGGCTGGCTTTGTTCATCCCAGACGAGGTCTGAAAAGTAAACGTATCCCTGCTCTTCTTCTAATTCTGTATCTGTATTGTCAGCAT
>CAYNJK010000089.1:0-9349 GCA_964397575.1 uncultured Saprospiraceae bacterium | reverse complement strand
TTATCAGCATCGTTTTCTGAACCATTGTTGTCCCCATCATCGGTGGCATCGGTCACTTCTGTTGGATCTGCTATAGGTGGTTCTAGATCATCACCGCCGAGTCTAAAGTTGTCATAACAACTGGAAAACAATACAACTAAAGCCAAAAAGGCAAAAGCATTTTTCATTTTAATAATTGTTTTGATTTTTAAGACTTATTGAGCTTCTGCATACAGACAAGTAAACTCCCAGTCGTCATAATCTGAGCCTGGTGTGCCATGGTTATCCGTCGCAAATCTAAATCCTGTAATGGCATTAGTAGATCTTACTGTCATAGTGTAAGTAGAAAAACTACCATCCAATGCAGAATCTTCCTCTATAAATTGTGTGGAAACAACTTCGCCACCAGACAAAAACTGCACATTGCTCTTCATCTCGAAGTGTGAAGGCTGGATACCTTTTACTTGGAAAGTAATTCTTAATTGCTCTGCGTCTACACCTTGTTGGATAGGAATAATTAATTCTGTACCATCGGTTGTTTTTTGGAATTGGCTATTTTCTGGTCCACCATAATTATCATCTCCTAAGTGCCAAAGGTCTGAAGACTTCTCACCTAGAACCAAACAATCTGGACAAGGAGAAAGGGCTAGGCCATCCATGTCATTACCATAGATTTCACCTCCTTGTAGTGGTGCTTTGTAACAAGAGTTGTAAGGAATATATCCTTGCTTGATGAGGCTCATGGAAATAAAACCAGACCGAGGCAAATCAGCCACAGGAACTTCTAGCTGGTATTCTCCAGCAGCATTGGTAACATCTGCATATCTTTCTCCTGCAGCATACATGGCTACTTGGACACCTGCTAAACCATTGCCTGATGCATCTTTTACGACATCAGAAAAGTAGACGAGGTCATTATCAGTAGTCTCTGGAACTTCTTTAGAAGTATTTGATTCTTGGGTAGTTTCTTCTATAACACCTGCTGGCTCTCCGAATCGGAAATTATCATAACAACTAGCAAATACCATAGATAGGACGAAGAGAAAAAGTAAATTCTTCATTTGAGTGGAAGTTTTGATTATAAAAATTGTAATAATTGAATATACGAAATAATTATATACTTCTTGATGTAATTAGCAGAACAAAAGTAACTTGAGTCTCTAATTAACACATTCAGATTATGATCTCATGAGAAAGAGCTATGATTTTAGAGATTGCCATTAAGTAGCTTACACTTCTCATTATCAGACACTTAACCATAGTAAAAAAATTTATCTGACAGCCAGATTGGTATTTCGATATTGATATGGCTTATATACATCTGCCAATTATTACATTTATACCAGCTGACTAAATAAACTATGGTATTCCTAGAATTTGAACGTCCACTAGAGAAGCTCTACGAGCAACTCGAAAAAATCCAGCAAATAGCTGCTGAAGGAGATATAGATGTCTCGTCCCAGCTTAAAGAGTTGGATTCGAAGATAAAATCTAAGACTAAGGAGATATACTCTGACCTTAGTGGCTGGCAGAAAGTCCAGCTATCCAGACATCCGGAAAGGCCTTACACCTTACACTACATTCAGAATATCTTCAAGAAATTTGTAGAACTGCATGGCGACAGGAAATTTGGTGATGATAGAGCCATCGTCGGCGGTATAGCCAGACAAGGTGACCAATCTTATGTTGTCATCGGTCACCAAAAAGGTGTCAATACAAAAATGCGCCAGTTCCGCAACTTCGGTATGGCCAATCCCGAAGGATACAGAAAAGCACTTAGGTTGATGAAAATGGCAGAGAAATTCAATTTTCCTGTTATCTGCTTTATAGATACCCCTGGAGCCTACCCAGGAATAGAAGCTGAAGAAAGAGGACAGGCAGAAGCTATTGCCAGAAATCTCTTTGAGATGGCACAACTTAAGGTACCTATCATCTGCTATATCATCGGTGAAGGTGCCTCGGGTGGGGCCTTAGGAATTGGTCTAGGAGACAAAGTATTTATGCTTGAAAACACCTGGTACTCAGTTATCTCACCTGAATCGTGCTCATCGATACTTTGGAGATCATGGGACTATAAAGAACAAGCTGCCGAAGCACTGAAACTGACTGCGGATCATATGCTAGAATTCGGTCTTATAGACGAGATTATAAAGGAACCACTAGGAGGTGCTCATGTGGACCCAGACAAAATGATCAAAACCTTGCGTACCCACATCAAAAGAGAAGCTGCACAACTGATGGCGATGACCCCAGAGGCCCGGATAAAACAGCGTATAGATAAGTACTCTAAAATGGGGCGATTCAAAAAGAAGAAAACCTAGTCTAATGTATACCCATTTTGAAGGTACAGGAGTTGCACTGATAACTCCTTTCCACGACGACCTCACTGTAGACTTTACCTCTTATGGCAACATCATAGAGCATGTCATTGCCGAAAACATAGATTATCTGATTCCTCTCGGTTCCACAGGTGAGACGGCAACTCTAAATGAGGAAGAAGCACGACGGATCCTAGACTTTGTCATAGAAGTCAATGCTGGAAGGAAACCTATTCTGGCAGGTAATTTTGGCGGCAACAATACGAGAGAACTGGTCAAGAAAGCCAAAGACTATAATTTCAAAAACATAGATGGTATTCTGTCTTCTAGCCCGGCATATGTAAAACCAAATCAGGCTGGGATATATAGTCATTATATGGCACTCGCCGAAGCATCATCAGTGCCTATCATGTTGTACAACGTACCTGGCAGAACCAAGTCCAATATGGAATGGGATACGGTCATAAGACTGGCAAATGCAAGTAAGAATTTCATAGGTATCAAAGAAGCCTCAGGTGATCTCATACAGGCGACAAGAATTATAAAAAATAGACCTGAAGGCTTTATCGTGACTTCTGGTGATGATGAGGTCGCCTTACCTATGATTGCGGCAGGAGGCGAAGGTGTCATCTCTGTTATTGCAAATGCATATCCGGGATATTTTTCTGAGATGACCAGATTTATCAGAGCGGGAAGACTGGAAGAAGCTCGTGCTTATAATTTCGAGATCTACGATCTGCACAAGTGGCTGTACATAGAAGGTAATCCCGTCGGTATTAAGTCTGCAATGAAAATTAAAGGTTTTTGCGAGAATCATGTACGCTTGCCCTTGCACAAAATGTCAGAAGAAAATTACCAAGGTCTTAAAGCATGTTTGGAAAGCATCAATGCTTTTGATATAAACTTGCATACAACAGTCTAAGAAACGCTACAAGGGAAGCTTATATAAGGTGTTTAACTCAGAATGGACAAACAAAGTCTCGTTTCTGAAGTAAGACAATTACTCTCTTTTACAACTACTGGCAATAGCCATCAGCAAACTTTATGTTATTTTAGTTGTAATCCCTTACACAGTGGTCAGATTAAGCTATATATTTTTATTTCTGATGTTGTCGCTATCAGCATCAGCAAACTCACCAGCGATTCTATCTCAGCCGTGCGACCTCATGGTAACTACTCCCCAAGGTCAGCATTTCTGCGCTGAAGAAAGAGTGAGCTTTTGTGGCACCATAACAACTTCCTATCCTGAAGTAGAATATGAATGGTTTGAGAATGGCAGGTCAGCAAATTTTGATCTGTGTGATGATACAGCTGTTGACGAAAATACAATCTTCACTTTGATGGTAACCGCCACCAATGATGTTAATCTGATTGCAAATGGAGATTTTGCCAATGGTGACGACGGCAGTTTTAGTTCTGATTATACGCCTGGCCAAGGCAACTGCTTTCATAGTGCAGGGTTTCTCGGTTGCGAGGGATTCTATAATGTTCTTAGTGACCCTGGTGTCAGTCATACCGACTTTGCAAGTTGCGATGATATTTCTGGCGAAGGCAATATGATGGTGGTAAATGGTGCTGAATTTCTACAAGAGATATGGTGCCAAGATGTTTGTGTAGACCCAGAGGCCAGTTATCTTTTCTCTGCATGGGCCACCTCTGTCAACCCATCGAGCCCAGCTCAACTGCAATTTTCTATAGATGGTGATCTGATAGGAAATATATTTGGTCTGAACGGCACCAACTGCTCTTGGGAACAATTCGAAGAAGAATGGCAAGCTGATGGACAAACGACCGTTACCATCTGTGTCACAAATCAGAACACTAGTGCTGGCGGCAATGATTTTGCTCTCGATGAAATTGAATTCTACCAAGTATGTCACGAAGAAGCTTCTTTTGAAGTCACAGTATCAGACCTAGAAATAGATATAGACGAACCAGATGAACTAGACTGTGAAGACAATACGACTAATATAGAGCTAGATATCTCAAGTCAATATAATGTAGATGATATAATCTGGCGCACTGATGAAGGCAATATTATAGAGGAACTCTTTGGTGGATTAGAAATAATCGTAGATGCTGGCGGAACCTATTTTGTTTCCATCTTTGACGAATTTGGCTGTGAATTCAATGATGAAATATTTGTAGAATCAGAAATTGTCATACCAGATGTAGACATAATGGCCTTGGACACTTTGGACTGTCAGACAACTAGCATTGAATTATTAGCGATGACAAATGCAGGCGATGAGGAATTCGAGTGGGAGGACCAAAATGGCAATTTCCTCGGAGATGATGCTACTATAATAATTAGTGCTACAGGTAGATACACGGTAACGGTTACGGATGACAACAATGAATGTTCAAATACTGCAAGCATTGAAATCACTGCTAACATCACACCTACGAGTCTAAGTCTTCTTAGTAGCAACAATCTAGACTGCAACAACAGCTCTACTATAGTCAGCACAATGAATCCGTTCCAAACTATAAGCTGGAGCACTACCCTATCTGGCACACTGCCTACTACAAATGACTCACTCATAGTAACACAGCCAGGCACCTACTTTGCCTTTTTGGACCAGGGTTCTTGCTCCACTTTAGATAGTATAGTTGTAACAGAAACAATTCCTAATTTCAGCTACCTACCAAGTACTAGTCTAGATGTTCTTACTTGCACAAATCCAACTGCAACAGCAATGATAGAATTAGATACTGCTTTGTTTGCAGTACAATGGCTGGATAATGCCAGCAGTTTTGGCAATAGCACTACTGTCACTATAGACAATCCTGGCCTGTATGCTTTTAATATTGTGGACTCTCTAGGCTGTGTTATGAAGGACAGTATACTAATAGGAGAAGACAGACTTGCCCCTGCAATCGAAGCTAATGCAACACTGATAGAATGTAATCAGCCGACCTCGTTTCTAAGCCTCAGTGTCACAAATAATGTAACAATTTCTCCAGTCAGCTGGACACTTCCAGATGGCACCTTACTGATGGATGATGCCGAAATAGAAATCACCGAACCAGGTACCGTCATTTATACTGTAACAAACAGTGTGACAGGGTGCAGTCTTACAGATTCTATAGTTATCATTTCGGTAATGGATATACCAGAAGTCAGCCTCTTTGGAGACACCTTGTCTTGCAGCAACCCACTAGGAACCTTAACTGCAAATAGCCCAGATAATATTGTGAGTTATGTATGGACACTACCAGACGGAACTGAACAACAAGGCGCTAATATTACTTCTAATCAGGTAGGAGCCCACAGACTTACAGCCATAGATGAGAAGGGTTGTGTATTCAGTGAGCTCGTCCAACTTGTAGAAAATTCAGAAGCACCAGTACTCAGCCCTATAGCAGATATTACGCTGACTTGCCTGACAATAGATACAACACTTGCAGTGACGATCGGCCCTGAGGAAGTATTAGAATGGAGAACACCTACAGGTAATCAGGCTGGTACCGAACTTACTATATCCGAACCAGGTACTTATCAGCTGGTCGCAACTAACGAGATAGGCTGTAGTACAACTATTGGTTTTCAGGTATTAGAAAATACAGAACCACCTAATATAGAAATTACTACCGAAACATTGGACTGCCAAAGGCCAGTAGTCACGACAGAAGTCACGACACTTTCTGGCCCACCACTAAGCAACATACAGTGGTCTTTCCCAGATGGTACAACTGCAGATGCAACCACTATTGACATCTCAGAACCTGGTTCCTACATGGCTCTTGCAACGGGTACTAATGGCTGTCAGGAAGAATTCGACTTTATAGTGGAGGAGGAACTTATCAATGTAGCTTTCTCACTAGAAGCAACACCAGTAGATTGCAATACTACTGAGAGCACTATCAGTTTTCTGTCCACTTCTCAGGACATAACGCAAGTGGAATTCTTTGTAGGCAATCTATCCATAGGTACAGGAAATACAGTTGTCGTGGATGGCGACCAAGAAGTAAGCGTAGTCGTCACGGATCGCTGTGGCGATGATCAGACAGATACTATTCGCCCCGAACAAGATAGCAGTAAGGTAGCCTTCAGTATCATAGCAGACCCTCTAGGTTGCCAAGTTAGCGGTATCACTCTAGAGATTAGTTCTGATGATCTATTAGCTAGTGTAAGCATTATAGATGAAAATGGAAACCTAGTTGGTGACGAAACTTCCTTGATAACAATTCCTGGACTCTATACTGTAAATGCTACAGGTCTAAATGGCTGCGTAACCACTGAAGAAATAGAAGTTATAGAAGACACTGCTACTGTTGCTTTTACTGCATCGCCGATTACTTTAGATTGCAATAACCGCACTGCTGCAGTAGAAATTAATACAGCAGAAGTTTATGAACGGTTGTCACTAACAAACGCAGCTGGTGACTTAATTGCTGAAGTTAACTTTGGAACTGAGCTAGAAGTAACCGATGCAGGAAGTTATACTCTCACTGTAACTAATACGAATGGTTGTACTTCTTCAGTCCCCCTTGAAGTCCAGCTAGATGATACTAAGGTCCTATTCGACTTAGCAGCTACGGTAATCGACTGTAGTAACACAAGTTCTACTGTAGAAATTATTACTAACGATAATTACACGTCTGTAACGGTGCTTGATCTAGCAGGCAATGAAGTTTTCGCCGCTGACAATGTTCTCAGTACGGTCACCTTAGTCGAACCAGGTGATTTTACTTTTGCGATAGAAAACACTAACGGCTGTATTTCTACAGAACTGGTTACCGTAGAGATAGATACCGCCACTATTGACTTTACACTGACTGGAGGCGCCTTAGAATGTAATGTCCCTACTGTCGTCATAGATATAGTCACGACTGACGATTTTGTATTGGGCAGCTACAGCTCCCCTACTCAAGAAGATATTCCACTCACGGGAGACCTTGTCGCTGAAGAGAGTGGCAGGTATTCAGTAGAGTTAATAGCAAATAATGGCTGCCCTTCAGAGCAAACTATAGAGATTTTACAAAACACAAATGTTCCGGAGCTCCTGCTTTTTTCCTCTGAGACTCTGGACTGCAACGGCAATGGTCAGATCACAGATTTGAATATTGCAGGTGGACTAGAACCCTATACTTTAAATCTCGATAATCAATTAGTTACAGAAACTTCTATCATACCAGTTGCTGGTACAGGCACTCATAGCCTGACCATCTCAGATGCCAATGGTTGTACTTTGGATACAACTTTTGTCTTAGAGCCATTAGAAGGTTTCAGCATACAGTCCATTCCAGAATTTAATATCACACAGGGCAGTGATTTACAACTTTCTGTAGAAGCTGATATTCCTTTAGAAGATCTTAGTTTCAGCTGGCTACCTCTTAGAGATTTGTCTTGTTACGATTGCCCTTCCCCTATCTTTAGCGGAATAGAATCTACTGACTATACGGTTACTGCGACTAATGCATTTGGTTGTGAAGCCTCGGCGCAAATTAGCATAATCGTAGAGTCCGAAATAAAAATCTACATTCCTAATGTTATAGACATATCTTCTAATAGTACAGACAATAGATTTACGATTTTCACAGGAGCAGATGACATCGAAAGCATACAAGAGTTGAGAATTTATGACCGATGGGGTAATCTAATTTTTGTAAATGAAAATTTCCAACCGAATGACCCTAGCCTTGGTTGGGATGGCAGATACAACAATCAGCAAGTAGACCCTGGCGTATTCGTATATATGGCAGTGCTGAAATATCCAGACGGAACAACAGAGCTGTTTGCTGGAGATGTTACGGTTATAAAATAGGAGTTTAATATCCTAGAATACCATTTACAGATTAGTTTGCTGCAGGCCTATAGATAGTTATTGCACTCTCGTCTACAACTGAAACAGAAGGAGGATTTTCTTTATACTTTTCTATTGTACCCTCTACACAGACAAGCTTATTCATATAGATTTCAGTAATGTTCTGATCGAAATTAAATAGGTCTTTTTTACTTATAAAAATAGTGAAGATGTGATCTGGAAATCTTTTGTCAAGATTAAGATGGACATTGCCCTTCTTCGATCGATTACTGCCGACTACTTGACCACAAACCTTAACTTTTTTGCCGACTTTCTGACCACCCACAACTGTATTAAAATGTCCTGGCGGCATAGAGGGTTGATAGATTGGTTCTACACTGCCATTTTGTAAAGACCCGAGCCATGGTTGCTTATCTATGTTGCTTTCCACTTGCTCATCTAGTTTTGGAAAAATATCAAAGCCCAATGCTGCTTCTACTTCATCTATAGTGACTGCATAATATTCAGGCAGTTTGACATCCTTGCTATTAGGCATAATAAAACCTATTGCTCTATTATTCTTGGCATCATAGACAGCTTTCACATATTGCTGAGGTACGGTGAGGTGATTAGTGGCTCTAGGCGACTTGGCTAGCTGATCAGATAATACAGGAGCTGTAATTACATAGAGTGGGGTTTCATGTTTTTTCACGTAATTACGAAGTTCATACTCCAGTTTGGCCCACGATTTCTGGTTCAATTCTTCTACCTGAGGCGACATATTAGAATAGAAATAACTTTCCGATATAGCCTGGGCTGACCAGTTGAAATCTGCACTTGGCGCCAAATGTCCTCTATCATAACCAAAACCATCATAGTCTGTGTCACCATTTGCTTTTGGCATCTTCAAGAAGTAATCAAACTCCTCAGCAGTCTTGGAAGACACTTTGGGATCCGCCCTAAAATCATTGGTTCTTGTATACTTGCCAGTAGCAACATCGGGTAAAATGATATGTGCTACCCACTTGGCTTGCTCGTGAGCTTCTGCATACTCCAGAATCATCGCACTATGCTCTATATAATTTTCTGAGGGTAGCCCAAATGCTTTTAAGTCTTTTATTATTTTCTGTGCTTTGAGGCCTTCTATCTTAGAGTTGACTTCGCTTAGTAAAGACTCGAATTTGTCTTTTTCTGAATTCAGTACTCTTAACTGCTCATCCAGAGTCTGAGCAGACAGGCTGAGCGACAGAAAACATATTATAAAACTAAGGCATATTCTCATATGGTGAATGTACAGTAAGT
>CAYNJK010000088.1:0-10548 GCA_964397575.1 uncultured Saprospiraceae bacterium | reverse complement strand
CTTCATGTATTATTACACCGATATGACCATACTTCATTCTTTGAGAGTAGGTACCATCAGATTCACATCTACCGAAGTTGAAACAGATCATTGGATATTCCATACCCATATTCCCGTCTATAGACCAGGCAGTAGGATATGGGTAATCTATGGTGTAGTGAGAAAACCACTTTACTGTGTGCGCAACTGCTTTGGTAGAGTACTGACTCCATAAGCAATCTCCTTCTTTGGTCCACATGGATGCAGCCATTACGGTGCGACCATCAGACATAGGTACTCCCATTGCATCCCAGATAAATCTTCTTGAAGTAGCGAAAGCAAAATCTCTGACATTATCTGCATGAAAAATCCAAGTCTTCTTCTTTGAAGGAATGCCATCTCCAGCTGCTTCTATTCTATCATCTGCTTCTTCTGAAGTAGCAATCAGAACAGGTTGTTCGCTTTCTTTCATTGCTTTTTTGAGTCTTTTCTTTTGCTCGGAAGAAAGTACTTTATCAGCATTTTGTAACTCACCAGTAGAAGAAACCAAGTGATCATTAGGCACAGTGATTTCTACTTTATAATCACCAAAGGTCAAGGAAAACTCACCTCTACCTAGGAATTGCTTGTTCTGCCAACCATACACGTCATTATAGAGGCACATTCTAGGAAAGTACTGAGCAATAACGTACACATTGTGTCCATCATCGAAGGGCTCATAGCCACTACGTCCACCTATCTTTTTGGTGTTATTTATATTATACCACCAGTCTATTGAGAACTTAGTGTTTTGACCTGGTTTAAGAGCAGAAGGCAAGTCTATACGCATCATAGTTTTATTGATAGTATAGTCCATTCCTTTTCCATTAGCATTTTTTACAGCTTCTATTTTAAAGCCACCATCAAAGCTAGGGTTTAGATTGTCTAAACCGGTGGTGCTCATTCTCTCTCCTATATTGCTGCCTTTTATATCATGTGAGTGAGAATCCTTGGCTCTGACATTCTGATCTAATTGTACCCATAGGTACTTTAGATCGTCTGGAGAGTTATTGTAGTAGACGATAGTTTCTGATCCAGTAAGAATCTGTTTTTCATCGTCTATTTCTATTTTCATATCATAGTCAGCTCTTTGTTGCCAGTACTCATGTCCTGGCGCTCCTGAAGCTGTTCTATAGACATTAGGCGTAGGTAGCTCTTCGTATAATTGTTTAAACTTGCTTTGATTGTAATTATCTACTTGTGCAGATAAGCTTGTACAGCAGAATAGCAATGTGGCTAGATAGATATAAACTCTCATTATAGTATTAATATGACAAAAGGAGCAAAGGTATAACTAAAGCTACAATAAAAGTTATCTCCTTATTTACAAAAACAACAACTAACCGCAAGAATTATATTAAAAATAGTTGCAATATGAATCGGTGGTAGTTCCACGTGGAACGTTAGAAAGCTAACGAGTATAGGTAGAAGAAGAAGTTTCCTGAAACAGACTCAATGAATCGGTTGAATATATTATCCATATCTACTGGTTAGGAGTTAAGGAAAGAGAGATTATATCCATACTCAATGAAGTTGATTTTTAGCCCAGTTAATAAGAGCTAAAGGTTCATTATAGATATAGGGTTTGTGATTCAAAACATATACTTCAGTATTGCAATTAGTTTTAGCAATGACTCTTTGTTCCACGTGGAACGGATATGATTAATCAAAGAAGGCCACCAAATGAGTATTAGGTTAGCCAAAGAGGTTGAATTTATCTATCCAACAAGTAATCTTTGAATAGCTTATACTCCTTACCCAATGAAGAACTTTTCCCTTCTTTTGTGTCAAAGTTCTGTAGGGCATGAGGAATAGTAATACTACCTACTGTATCTTTCATAACATCAAGAAACTTTCCAGGATGAGCTGTCTCAAGGAAGATTGTCTGATGATCAGGTTGCTCAATGAGATATTGTTTGCTAGCTATAAATCCAAGTGCCCCATGAGGATCCGCTATGTAATCATGATTCTCCTTTATCTCTTTTATAGCTGCAGCATTTGTAAGATCATTATAGGTCATTCCTATAAGGTCTTTTTTCATGGAGTTCCACGTGGAACCCTCAGAATCCTTTTCATAGAGCGCCTTCATCCTTGGGAAATTACTAGGATCTCCGACATCCATTGCATTAGATATTGTAGCTATGGAAGGTCTGGCCACATAGTTTCCAGTACCTAGATACTCAGGAACAGTCTTATTGATATTGGTAGCAGCAACAAACGAATGTATAGGCAGACCCATTTTCTTAGCTAACATTCCCGCTGTAAGATTTCCAAAATTGCCAGAAGGAACAACATAGACGATAGGAACTGTTCTCTCTTGTACTTGCTTGTATCCTTCAAAATAATAGAATGACTGAGGAAGCAAACGAGCAATATTAATAGAGTTGGCCGAGCTGAAATTGTATTTCTTCTTGAGATCCTCATCTAGAAAGGCTTGTTTCACCAAACGCTGACAATCATCAAAAACACCATCTACTTCTACTGCAGAAATGTTCTTCCCCCATGTGGTCAATTGCTTCTCCTGAAGATGACTAACCTTACCAGAAGGGTAGAGGATGACAACATTGATTCCAGGCACATTGTAAAAGCCGGCAGCAACAGCACCTCCAGTATCTCCACTAGTAGCAACCAATATAGTTGTCTCCCTATCTTCGTTTCTAAGAAAGTAAGACATGAGTTCAGCCATAAAGCGGGCACCAAAATCTTTGAAGGCCATTGTAGGACCATGCCATAATTCCAAGGTAGAAATCCGCTCAGTCAACTTTACCAGAGGTGCAGGAAAGTTTATCGCTCTCTGTATAAGTTGGTATAAGTCAGACTCAGGTATATAGTCCCCAATCATATTTTGGGCTACCATAAACCCTATTTCTTCAAAAGTAAATTGGTCGATATGGTCAAAAAATGTAGAGGGTAGGGCAGGAATATCAGTGGGCATATATAGGCCTTTGTCCTTAGGAAAGGCATTGAGCACAGCTTCCTTAAGGTCTACAATATTCGTCTTATCATTGGTACTATATAACTTCATTACTAATACTTCTTTGCTCCCGTCAGGTTAATCTTAGAATTGTAAATGGTGACTTCTATGCTTTGGTCCATATAAAGCTTTGTTGCTTGTTCCTCTATCTTATCCGCTATTACACTATTGGCACAAAGGGCAAACATAGAAGGACCAGCACCAGAGATAGAAAATCCTAAAGCACCAGCACTCAAAGCTAGTTCTTTCATGGCATAGAAATGCGGAATCAATTGAGCTCGCTGAGGCTCTATCACCAGATCTTGTAGACTCCTACCGAGTAAATCCAGATCTGATTTGTACATCGCAGCAATGAATGCAGCTATATTTCCCGATTGGGCCACATGATTTTTAAGAGAGACAGTGTCACTAAGTATGTCTCTAGAATCCTTAGTCAATACCTGTACATGAGGATATATGACTACAGCTTTCAGCCCTGGAATCGTGGGCAGACCCACTATGTCCAAACTAGGATTATCTCTTATAAGGACAAAGCCACCATAAAGAGAGGGCGCTACATTATCTGCATGAAACGAACCATCGGCCAATTCCTCACCTAGAGTAGCACAACGCAAAACTTCTTTGTTATCAGCAGGCCAATCCAAATATGCATTGACTGCAAAAGCACCTACAACAGCACTTGCCGCACTACTTCCCAATCCTGTTCCAATCGGCATCTTTTTGTATAAATCAATTTCTATCGGCATGTCTTCTATACCCAAATGTTGCATCAACTTGAATGCTGAGTACCCAGCAACATTTTTTGTGATGTCCTTTGATAATTTTTTGTTGCCATAAATCGATTTGATGACCAAGCCCTTTTCTGACCCTTCACGGATGATAATTTCGTCTCCCAAGTCTTCAATTGCGAAGCCTAGCACGTCATACCCTACGGCCACATTTGCTACAGTGGCAGGAGCGAAGCATTTACAAGGGACTTTTTTCATGTTTTTTGTGTTTAACTAATTGATTTACAATGTTTTACGAATTTGTTTTTTACGATGTAAAAATGAGGCTTTTAGAGTGATTCTCAGCAAAAAGAGACAGATTTTGCCAAACCCCCCAATTTTCTAGATTTTTCTGAAAATCAAGCAAGCACAACTGACGGTTTGTGTATATACTACAACGGTAGTAATAGGTGCCAATTTTATTAAGGAACGTTACCCGAACGCCAATTTTCAAACACCTAACTACAATTTCCTGAAGACTACAACTTAAGACAGTTCTAGCTGACGGGATACGACTATTATAAAAATTTGTTCTTTTTACAAATATGGAAGTACTCCATACAAGTAGACAAGTAAATTTTGCGATAGGTAGAAAAAAATGAGCGGAAGAACAGAAACCTGACTTCAATTTGTAGAATCCAGAGCTTAGCCTTTGCCATAGTGTTGTCATACTTACAACAAGCCAAGCACCAGACAAGTTTTTAGCACGAATTTCTATGTTTTTTAAGTATAACATGCTGATATATAGACAGTTATATAATTGTGATATCGCCTTACAAAACAGAGCCCATAGAGATAATCTCAGCCAAAAGCCCAGCTGCAGTCACATCTGCGCCTGCTCCTGGCCCACGAATCACTAACGGCGTATTCGAGTAACGGTCACTATATATGACAATCATATTGTCACTACCATTCAGAGAATAAAAAGGATTCTGCATATCTACCATCTGTAGACTGATTTTTCCTTTACCATTCTCATAGCTGGCAATAAACCTCAGACGACTGTTTTTAGTTTCTGCTGCTTGTATCAGTTTGGCGTAATGAGAGTTGTCACTTTCCAAAACGGTGTAGAACTCCTCTATAGATGTGGCAACCATCGCCTTTTCGGTCAGTATACCTTCTATTTGTATGTCTTCTTCCTCTATTTCAAAGCCAGATTCCCTCGCAAGAATCAAAATCTTTCGTTTTACGTCACTTCCTGAGAGATCTTCTCGCGGATCTGGCTCAGTGAGGCCCTTGGTTTGGGCATCCTTGACCACATCAGAGAATTGCATCGTGGAATCGAAGGTGTTGAATATGTAAGAAACTGAACCAGACAATACAGCCTCTATCTTTTTTATCTTATCACCTGAGCTGGTTAGACTTTTGAGGGTAGAAATGACTGGCAAACCAGCACCAACGTTGGTTTCAAAGTTGAGCGGTATATTTTGAGCACCAGAAAGTGCCTTTAGTTGTTTGTAGCGTTCGAGACCACTAGACAGTGCTATCTTATTAGGCGTGGAAATGGCAATTTTATTCTCTAGTAACCTTTCGTAATGTTCAGGGATCAACTTGCTTGCAGTGTTATCTACAAAAATGGTATGTGGATGATTATCGTCGATAACTTTATCTATAAATGTGGCCAAATCAGCCTTTGTATTACTATTGTCTAGTGCTTCTTTGTAATTGTCTATATCTATGCCTTCTTCTGAGAAGAGCATTTTTCTGGAATTAGATAAACCATTAACGATTATTTCTACCCGACTTTCCTTAAGTATTTTTTTGTAATTGTCTTTTATCTGTCTTATCAAAGTTGAGCCAATAAGACCGACACCTACCATATATACGTGAAGCGTTTTGTACTCAGATAGGAAAAACGCATCGTGGATAGAGTTAAGTGCTTTTACTTCATCGTTTTTATTGATTGCAAAAGTAATATTGAGCTCAGATGAACCCTGTGCTATTGCCTCTATGTTTACACCGTTAACCCCTAAGGTATGAAACAATCTTCCTGCAACACCTGGAGAATTTTTCATGTTTTCTCCTATAATAGCAAGCAAACAAAGATCAGGCTTTACCTTTATGGGATCTAGAAATTTTCTCTCTAATTCAGACTGGAACTCCTTCTTTATCAATGACTTACATATCTCTTTATCACCATCCTTTATGGCGATTGTGATAGAATGCTCGGACGAAGCCTGAGTAATCATGATAATATTTATTTGGCCTTCTGCAATAGATTTAAATAAACGATAAGCCATACCTGGTATACCTTGCATACCCGTACCCTCTAAAGAAACAAGAGCTACATCTCTAATAGAAGATAATCCCGAAATGACTTTTCCTAATCTTTGTGGACTTCTATGTATCAGTGTGCCTGGATGTTTTGGTTGGAAGGTATTCTTAATCCGTGTGGGAATATCTTTTGCTTTGACAGGACTGATAGTTGGTCCATATAAAACCTTAGCACCAAAATGAGACATCTCAGCTGCTTCCTGATAACTAAGCTCAGGAATAGTATAGGCTTTTTTGACCCTTCTTGGATCAGAAGTCAAGACCCCATTCACATCTGTCCATATTTCTAATTCCTCAGCATCCAGAGCTGCTGCAAAGATAGCTGCAGTGTAATCTGAGCCCCCACGACCCAAAGTTGTTGTTACTCCAGAGTCTTTTTCTGAACCGATAAAACCAGTAATAATGTAAATATTACCAGTTTTACTTAGCTGCTCATTTATCGCTGAATTTGTCAGTTCAAAATCCACTATAGCTGCGCCATAATTGTCGTCCGTCTTAATACACTTTCTGGCATCTATATAGTGTGCAGGATGGCCAAGATTTTTTAAATAATTGGCAAGGATAAAGGCACAATTCCTTTCACCGAAACTTACTACAAAGTCTTTAGTCTTTGGAGATGCTTCTTGTATAAGAGAGACACCAGAAAGTATGTCTTTGAGTTTATCATGATTCTCATCCAGATCCTTGACTAGTGCATCATAAGCCTGCTTATCTAGTAATTCTTTCGCTACGCTATGTGATTTGGTAGTGAAAGCTTTGAAAGCCTCAAGATATTCTGGATTGTTTTCCCTTGCCTGACGTACCATTTTTAACAATAAATCTGTCATACCACTAAAAGCAGACACTACTATTGCAATACTATCTTTCTTCTCGAATTTAGATAAGACGATGTCGGACACCAACTTAAGTCTTCCGGCATCAGCGACGGAAGTACCACCAAATTTCAGGACCCTCATGAACACATTATGTTTAATTACAATATATAAACATATTCTGTGCCATATAATTAGATAAGAATGCTTGTCTTTTTGATATTATGGATTTTCACGACTATAAGCAGCGAAATCTAGAATAATACGTTAACTAATTGAGGATAAGAATGATATCTTTACCTCAATCCCAACCGGTTTTAGGCTGATATATTTAAATAAAAAGCATGAAACCTATCTTAATCTCAACGATGGCATTTGTTGCCATCTTCTTTGGCCATAACCTCTCTGCGGCTGTGACAACCTTACATTGTCCACCCGACCAAACCTTGCCATGTACTGCTCAGACCTATAATCTCATGGCTTATGGTGATGCTTTCGTTATGAGAGATGGTAAAAAATACGATGCTGGCCTTGCAAATGTTACTAAAGACCTTAATGTCTGTAATGTCGGAGTGATAACAAGAAAGTGGGAAGTCCAAGATGAGAACGGTGCAACTTTGATCTGCACACAAACCCTCACCTTCGAAGCAGGTGATTTTGGATTGGATAATATTACTTGGCCTATGACAAAGTTAGATTTAGAAGGCTGTGACGCAGATACTGATCCATCTTCTTTGCCACCCGGCTATCAAAGACCCACGTACTATCATGGTTTGTGTAATAATATAGGGGAGAGCTTTAAGGATACAGAAGTGATTTTCGGCCCTGATTGCGTAAAACTTATAAGAGAATGGACGCTGGTAGACTGGTGCAGCTTTAACCCTATTTCTGGAGAAGGCAGTTGGACTTTCCATCAGATAATAAAGATCAGCAACGATTCTGACCCTGTAATAACCTGTCCCGGCAAACGCGTTGTTGTTGCCAAAGAGTGCACCGGAGCTTATGTGAATCTGCCGCTTGCTACTGCAGAAGGAGAAAACTGTACTGGAGGAGAATTTGTAATAACCAATAATTCCGTCTTTGCCGATACGACGACAAATGATGCTTCAGGTATCTACCCAGTAGGCGATCACTTGATTACCTTCTTTGTAGATTTTGCCTGTAGTGCACAAAACAAATGTGAAACGCTGATCAGCGTTATAGAACCCAACCCTGTCCCTTATTGCCTTGCTACGATCAATGTAGTACTGATGGGCATAGATACTGACGGAGATGGTGCCGTAGATGATGGTATGGTAGAGCTCTGGGCTAAAGACATAGATGTCAATAGTTTCCACCCCTGTGATAATCGACCGCTCAATTTCTCATTCGAAGCAGATAGCGTTGTCATGGTGAGAAGCTTCAGTTGTCAGGATATAGGCCGGAACAATATAAATATGTATGTCTCGGACCAGGAAGGAAGACAATCCTTCTGTAGAGTGACCGTGGAGGTCCAGAATAATGCCGCCAATATTCCCAATTGTAGACCGCAGGCGGGTTCTAGACCTTTGATTTCAGGCCTTGTGACGAATCCTATGGGAGAACCGATAGAAGAAGTATATGTCACTCATAGAGATATGTCTCCGACGACAGAGCACAACAGTAATGGGGCCAATAGTTACCAGAACGTCCATCGTGAATCTACCTCAGCAAATGGCAGTTATAGTTCAGATGATATCGCCATGGAGCGCAGCTATCAGATACAAGCCTACAAAGTAGGGGACATCAGTAGAGTGACAGTCAGCGATGTTGCCTTACTAGAAAGCTATGTAAAAGGTGAAATCCATTTCAAGAGTCCGTATACCTTCCTTGCAGCTGACCTCAATGAAGATGGCACCGTAGATATAAATGACTTCCATTTAATTAACAATTTAGTTGGAGCAGATGAATCCCTTTGGCCCAACCAAAAGCAATGGATCTTTTTTACTGCTCGTAGTCTGGAAAACCAAGACAATTCTGGACAACCAATAATGCCTCGTCAACTGGCTAAGACCATGGAAATAGAATTGCTCAATTATGGTTATGGAGACCATGGTGATTTCATTGGTATACTTAAGGGGGATTTGGATTATTATGAAGGGCTGATAGAGTAAGGTATAGCCACAAAGAGAAGGGACACCTATTGCAATATAACTTACAAAAAAAACCCAGAGCTCATAAAAGAACTCTGGGCAACGTGTCTATGGTATAACAAACAACCATTTATGTCTTGAACTCTAGAAAGGCAACTCCTTTTTTTCAAAAGTTATAAACTCATTAACTACAATCTCTGTAACGTATCTTTTCTCGCCTGCTTTGTTATCATAGCTGCGAGAGGTCAGTTTACCTTTTATCATTACTTCTGAGCCTTTCGAGAGTAGGGAGTTCATGTTTTCTGCCACGCGGCCCCAGCCTACAACATTGTGCCACTGTGTATCCTGCACTTTCTCGCCCTTGTTGTTTTTGTAATAATCGTTGGTGGCAAGAGTGAAGCTTGCTTTGGTAGAACCACTGTCGAAGTTTTTAAAGTCAACATCTCTGCCTAGGTTTCCAACTAACTGTACTGAATTTCTTAAAGTATTCATAATTTAAAATTTTTGTATTCCGGATATTCCAGAACGGGTAAAACAAAAAAATGATTCTAATGCTATGGTCGTGAATGACCTATAGAACCGATGACAGGACAAAGGTGAGGGTAGAAGCAAGTCGCAGTCGTATAATTAATGTTTACTTACGTGTATTATCCGTTTGCAATACGTTTGTACACGGATATCTTGTTGATTATGAGTAGTTTATGACATAAAATAAATCAACAACTAAGACTCAAAATATAGCAACGGAACTTTATCTGAGGCTATTTAGATAATAACTGACTCCCCTTTTCAGTTTTATCAAGCAACCTTTCTCCGCAATTGCATGAAAAAACGACACAAACTCTTAGCAACCGTAGTTCTAATTTTTCTACTCGGTTTTCTGATTCCCCAAAATCTTCGACAACCTGTAGAAAATGCCAGTTCTTCTGACTACAACAAGGATACCTTTTGGTACTACCCATGGGGCAAATCTGTAACCCATAAAGGCGTAGATGTTTTTGCCAAAACAGGAACAGCCATACATTCTTCAGTAAAAGGAATAGTGTTGTATAGTGGTGAAATAAGTATGGGCGGCAAAGTCGTCCTTGTCTTAGGGCCCAAATGGAGACTGCATTATTATGCACATCTGGATACGATACTGGTAGATAGTAGGCGTTTTGTAAACCATGATACACAATTAGGAACAGTAGGAAGCAGCGGCAACGCTGTAGGTAAGTCGCCACATCTGCATTATTCTATTGCCACCTTAGTTCCTTATCCTTGGCGTATAGACAAAGACCGACAAGGATGGAAGAAAATGTTTTATCTCAATCCTATCAAGTATTTTGAAACGTAAGAATGCTTATATTCTTCTCTTAAGAAATATCAGAAAAAGAATTCTTGTTCCTTTGGATTTAATAGTATAGTTTTGCACCTCAATAAATACAAATGAACTTTCAAGTATTAAATAGTAATATTCAATTTACCTCTAACGGAACTGGACGCCGGAGGCTTTTGTATTGACCTATTAATACCAAATAGATAATTCATAAGCCTCTTGGATATTCCAAGGGGCTTCTTTTATGCAACAACTTAAAATTTTACAGCTATGT
>CAYNJK010000087.1:0-10552 GCA_964397575.1 uncultured Saprospiraceae bacterium | reverse complement strand
CAGAGATAGTGAAGGCTTTGTGAGCTGTTATTATACGGGGCATTCCATCTTTCTTCCTGATGAAGTGGATCCGTCGGTCTTTCTATATGACAACGAAAACCCCAATGGAATCACAGCAGAGCACATCTATCCTCAATCCAAAGGAGCATCGGAGGGCAATGCTCGGGTAGACATGCATAGCTTAGTTCCTTGTATATGGAGAGCCAATCAAGCCAGATCCAACTATCCTTTTGATGAAATAGACGATGAGGACACGGACCATTGGTATGCTCAGACTGAAGATTTGGAAGAGATACCTACTACCAATATTGATGACTACAGCGAAAGGCTGAATGGTGGATTTGGCAACATAGGCAGATTCGAACCTCGAGAAACGGTCAAAGGAGACGTAGCAAGAGCTGTTTTTTACTTCTATACTATGTACAGGGAAGAAGCAGATGCCGCTGATATAAATTATTTTGACTCTATGAAGGACGTTCTGCTACAATGGCACTATGCTGATCCTGTGGACAACCTCGAGCAGTCTCTGAATCATAAAAAATCAAGCTATCAGGAAAACAAAATAAATCCTTTCATAGCTGACTGCACCCTCATAGAAAGAGCCTATTTCCCTAATAGGATTCCACTAGAAACTTGCCAAGACAACTTCAGCTCTGTTTCTGAGACAGGACAAAGTTACAAGCAAAGCATCTATCCTAATCCCGTGAGTGAAGTGCTGTATCTAGACTCATTCGATAGCCAAGCTAATACCAGAATCGTAATCCAGAATCTATCAGGCAAAGTACTCCTCAGCTTAGACAAGCCACTGGACGGCGTTATCAATTGTTCGGATCTTAGCACTGGGATGTATATACTAAGTGCCTATACTGCTAGAAGTAGTACACAATTTAGGTTTCTGAAGTTGTAGGCTTTTTGTATTGAGATAGGGTGGCTCAGATACCTAGAAGACCCTTCTTACTAATAGAACCGTGCTAGATCCTCTTTACGAGCCATTAGGGATTTACAATACCATCATCGATTATGTCACCGAGGGCGCCTTACTTCTTGCATCAGGTAATAGTCACAAACCAAGACAATCAACTCTAAGTTTAGGTCATAAATAAGGTGTTATAGAGTGCACATAAAATATTCTTGCCTAAGATTTTGATACCCATTCAAAGTCCCTCCTTCAGGACTAGAACAAAAAACCCAAAAGGGTCTGCACCCATTAAATTAATTATATATGTTAAAATAGATATTTATGCTGGGGACAAGACCTGTTTAATTGTCTATAAGGTGATAAACCACCCTTCCAGGACTACTGTTCCTAGTCCTTATCTATGTAGGTAATAATCACTTTATGACCTACATCATACAATTAAAACTTAACGAGATGTGATACAATTCCAATCGTCAAACGCATATAAAATAAAACCTGAAGTCTTAATATAATTCCTTGAATAGTTTAGTAATAATACTATTATCAACAACCTCTTTTCTAGGTGCTCTGTTCGATTCTGAAAGCGCCCAGGCGAACCTATACTCGGAACCGAAGGAATTAGTGTATGGTACTTTATATGAATCAGAATTATATGAAAAGGCAATCAACTATGAATCTGAGACTGACACTTCAGAACTTGTTCTTCAAAAAACTGTAGACAACACCTCACCTATTCCAGGTGAAGTATTCACATACACCATAGATGTAGCCTGTAATAGTACCTCTAGAGATTGTGAGTCTGTCATACTCACCGACTGTTTGGATCCAGATGTTTCATTTGTACATGTAAGTGAGCCTTTACCAGATGGCGTAAAAAGTGCTGACTATGACCCAGTAACACATTGTGTGACTATAGAATTTGATGCTACTAACTGTACGAGTTGCAATCCTGATGGTATCAATACTGATGAAGATGATTTTGCACAAGGATCCTCAATACAACTTCTGATAGAGGTTTTGTTTCCGATTGGAACCTTTGAAGGCACTACCTCAGAAAATACGATTAATGCAACTACTGACAACGCTGGAAACCCATCCTCTACTGCTGATATAGTCACAGTGTTAGGTGGATCACCTATATACACAGGTTGCGATGCTATTCCTTCTTATGCTGATATTGCAGGGGCTCTTATACCAGGGGCAGAGTGGCAAGGTAGAGTAAGGGCTACAAATCAAAGTCCAACTGAAATCGATGACTATGTGATTACTACCACTCTACCACAAGACATTACATTTACTCACATAATCGGACCGGAGCTGGAAAGTGGTCTATGCACAGATATAGATGTGTACTACGAAAGATCAGATATGCCTGGAACATTCACCTTTCATACAACTATAAACAGTTGTTCGAGCCAACTTATAACAGCTGCCGACCTTGGATTACCTGCGGGAGTAAAACCTACAGCATTTAGATTTGACTATGGTACCCTGGAAGGTGATGGGTCATGGAATCCCGATTCTTGGACTACGATTCATGAAAACGAAATAAGAGTATTCGGATCTATAGATGCAAATATTCCCATAGGCACTCCTCTAGGCTATTGCAATACTGTGGAAGGAACTGTCGACGGAGAAGTCTGTACTGATACTGAATGCGATTCTCAGAATGTACTGGACCAAACAAATGATGCAATAGACGGAAGTAAAAAAATCTTTGATGACGCAGATGGGTTTGCTGTGGGCGATACTTATAGAGTCGGCCTTACTTATACCAGTCCAGTGGCTATGCAGGCTGATGTAGAAGGTGCATACTTGCTAGACATTTTACCAGATTGCATGGAGTATGTGCCAGGATCTTGGTTTATAGCCTGGGGAGAAACAAATATTAACAATCAAGATCCTGTTGTAAATACTGGTTATACCCCAGAAGGTAGACAATTCGTAGAATTTGTATGGGATGAGACTTTGGGCAACAACTTTGTTATTCCACCAAATGGGCTTTGGGTTTCCTTCCAAGTGAGATTCGATGTGGTCATCACTGGTTCTTGTGTGGCAGGAGAATACCTCAATGACTATTATTATGCAACCACTGGCAATGATGTTACAACAGATTGTGCCAGTGATGTGCCTTTCACCAACCTTACTGAATTTGCCAATGCTGACACATATGTAACTAACGGGGAGCTATGTTATGACCCCGAGACCCTAGAAGTTATAGTACCACCTGGGTCTGCGGGATTGGATTCACATAAAGCTTCTAAAGGATCTTTGGATACTGATTTTGTTCAATTTCCAAATTCTGGTGATACTTATGCTGGTGGAGTTACGGAATATAGAATCTGTCTAGACAACCCCAATCCAGTGCCTGTGGACAATATAGTCATAATAGACATATTCCCACATCCTGGAGATTCGGAGATTCTAAATCCTGAAGTACCTAGAGGCTCAGATTGGATACCAAGCTTAACCGAGCCTATTATGGTTCCTGCAGGATATACAGTTGAATATACAACAGTAACAAATCCTTGTCGTGATGAATTGGCAGGACCTACAGATCCACTCCCATTCCCCACTGGGTGCAATCCTCCAGCTTGGTCTACAACACCACCTGGGGACTTGACTACAGTGACTGGAGTACGTATAGATTATGGAAGTACTACCTTAAACCAAGGTGAACAAGTTTGTTTGGAATGGTCTATGAATATTCCTGACGATGCAGCCTCAGGATCTACAGCATTCAATTCATTTGCATTTATAGCTACGAATGGAATTTCTGGTGCTTCTTTACTTTCAGCAGAGCCTATAAAAGTAGGCGTTGGTATCTCTAATCCCCCTTGTGCCGTATTTGAAGTCAATCCAGGACCTATTGCTTCTTTCTGTGAAGGTGAAACGGGTAACTTAGTTGCGGATACAGAATTTGGTGTGGAGCCTTTCAGCTATTCTTGGACAGGACCGAATGGTTTCTCCTCTAGCGACACATCACCCACTGTAACTGAAGGTGGCAGCTATATGCTTACGATAACAGATGACACTGGATGTATGGTGACAACACAGATGGAAGTATTTACCTTCCCTTGTGATGAGACCTCGCCTTGCCATTTTCTTCATGCGTTCAACTCTTCATCTTACTTTGGTTCTGATGGTACTGAGTCTTGGTCTGATTACAGCTGGGACGAAACGGGTGATGACAATTCAGCAAATGGCGGAGATGTTATGGTAATTGGAGGAGTTTTACATATGTCTAATGCTAGCAATAATCAACCATCTATCCAGAGGCGTATCAATCTGGAAGAACACAGTTCGGCTATCTTGTCTCTAGATGTCGACTTACAGGGAAGCCTAGATGCAGATGATACTTTTATTATAGAAGTATATGACGGTACGACCTGGCATACAATATTTAGCTACAATGGCGCCAGTGGAGGCACGATGCCTTGGTTTGACATAAGTGCATATATCTCTGCCAATACTGAAATTAGAATATCTATTACCTCAGGTTTTGATTCTGCTGGAGAATCTATCACCATAGACAATGTACGTATAGACGCTGACTGCCTATGTGATGCTGAAATTCTTACAATGGATCAAGACTTATGTGAGGGTTCAGATCTACAGTTAAATACCTCAGCCAATGGCTCTGGAGTATTAAGTTACAACTGGTCACCTGCACTAGGCTTGGACGATGCCTCTGCATCAGACCCAATAGCTAGCCCTCTGACTACAACAAGCTATACGGTTACAGTTACGGATGAGTTCGGATGTACGGCTACTGACGAACTGACAATCACGGTAATAGACACAACAGAAATATTCTGTCAGAGATACGCTATACGCGATGAAGACAATGTCTGGGGTCCGTGGATAAATTTTAATGGTGACTGTACAATAGAACTTTGTGCCCTAAATGGCTTGCAAGACATAAGATTCGATGCAGGACCAGACATAAACACTGGGTGGGTATGGACAGATGAAGATGGCAATATAGACCCTGAGGTAGATGAGATTGTCGTATTTGGAAATATAGGCTTGAATGATGCAGGTACCTATACAGGGATACTTACAAGTGCCAATGGCTGTACAAGCACGATCAACTTTGAAGTAATAGTAAACGAAAATGTCCAAGCCAATGCAACGGTGCTGGCTCACGATTACTGTATTTCTGGCTCAGGAGAACTAACTGTCAGTATTACAGAAGGCATGGGACCATTCACAATAAACTGGCAAAACGATGCAGGTGGAGAGCAAGGAACCACTACTGTAGACGACTTAGGAGACCTTATAATCTCCAACCTAAATGCAGGCACTACATACTGTGTAGAAATTACGGACTCTGCAGGCTGTGTGATTAATCCTTAAAATAAACATCTCTTATGGTCATGTGCGAAGACCAAATAGGTTTCAACGAATAATTTCAAAAAAATTCCTTTTTACTGTGACATTACTAACTTTAATAGGATTAGTAATTTATAATGAAAGGTGAAACCCTATACTTGCTTGTACTCTCTTGTAGCCTTTTATTGCTTTTTTCTTGTGCTAAAGAAGGAATCGAAGTAATTGATGGACCAGTGGACGTACTATTTCCGGATTCTCAGGCAATAATAAACTCTAGTTTGCATGGGAGAATAGTGGATGAAAGCAATATGCCCATAGTGGGTGCAGAGGTTTTTTGTCATACTTGCCTTATGGCTAGTTCTACAACTACAGATTCCTCTGGCAATTTCCTATTTACCCAAATAGAAAACAAAGGGTCTTCAGCTTACCTTTCTGTAGAATATCCAAATAAGTATAAGGCCTTTAGGAGATTTGGAATTTCGGAGAATGTGTACAACTATACTGTAATCCAGCTTAACAATAAGGAATTTACTGGTTCTCTTAATACCGATTCCGAAGGCACTATAGAGCATAATAGTGGCATGTCCATAACATTGCCTGTAGGTGGCATTATAGATGAAAATGGACAGTCTTATAGCGGCGACTACAGAGTCCTGATAGAAAAGATAAATCCAACTGCAACTAATTACAACCAAAATATCATAGGAGATATCAGTGGTGTGGACAACAGCGGATCTGTAAAAGTGCTTAACAGCATAGAGATGCTCGTCATAAAACTACAAGATCAGACCGGCAAGCCACTAAATCTTCAGGAAGGCCATACTGCCACTATCAAATTCCCTGTTCCGCAAAACTCAGCATTAGCAGCTATGCCACTATGGAATTATGACGAAAAGCTAGGATTCTGGATAGAAAAAGGTCGCATGGAACTTGCAGATGGTTTTTACGAAGGGACAATAAATCAAGTTGGGTCATGGACTCTGAGTGACAAGGCGGAAGGCGTAGCACTGGGAGGACAATTTTTGCTACTGATAGGAGCAGACAGAGTCGCCCCACCCTATTACAAAATAGATCTATTTAATTCTAAGATTGGAAAAATAAGTAGTTGGCTTAGTGCAGATGGCTCCTATCTCATTCCGAATTTCCCACAAGGAGAAATTTTTGACCTAAGTGTAACAGACCATTGTGGCCAAGAAATATTTGTAGGAGATTTTGGCCCATATGAGTCGGACCAGCGAGTAGGACAAACGATCATAAACCAAACCAATCAGATCAGTGGAAGAGTCATACCTATTATGGGTAATGCCGTTAACTGCGACTTAGAGCCTGTAAGGTCAGGACTAGCTAATATCAGCATGGGAGGTGTGGATTATATCTTAGAATTGCAATTAGATGGGTCTTTTCTTTTTCCAGCAAGCTCATGCACTAACTCCATCGACTATATGACCTTGTACGATGTGGATAAGCAAACTAAGAGCTTGCCTTCAGTAATATCAGAATTGGATAGAAAATTTGAATTTGAAGATGTACTTGTTTGTGATAGCCTTTATCAGCAATACACATATATGCGCATACCAGGTTTGTATTCTAGTCTTACAACTTCAGGATTTTCCAAAGACGAACAATCAGAATTTACCGAAGGCATAGAAAGTGAAGATTACAGATTGCTGTGGAATAAAGACTATGTGCCTAATGGCATTACGACAGGATTGGGTAAGGAAGGTATCTTATTCAAGTCACATGTTTTTCCTGATGGTGAATGGATATCAACAGAAAATGTAGATTTTTTGATAGAGCAGTTCCAAGATGGCGCAGCAGAGGCAAAGGGATATTACAATGGAACTATAGAGTATCAAGGCGAAAGGTATAACATCAATGGATCATTTTTAGTACGACATTGAAATTAGAACAACTCATAGCACTTATTAAAAAGGGTGACAAGACTGCACCCAAGCAGCTGTACATGGAAACATACAAGCTTCTGTACGTGATAGCTATCCGTTATGTTACCTATGACGACAGAGCCAAAGATGTACTTCAAAATACTTATCTAAAAATATTTAAATTCATTTCAGGTATGCAGTATACTACAGAAGCTTCTGCAATGGCATGGATGAAAAAAATATGTGTCAATGAATCACTGAAGCTTATTAATAAAAACAAAATCTGGAAGAGAAATAGTACAGCAGAAAATGAATATGTAGTAGGGAATAATCACCAGCTCTATAAAGATGAAATATTCAAAACACTGCTGAAATTAACTGAGATACAAAGAATAGTCTTTAGCCTTTTTGTCATAGAAGGTTATTCTCACAAAGAAATTGCTGAACAACTAGACATTACAGAAAACTATTCAAGAACAATACTGGGTAGGGCGAAAAAAACATTGGCCCTGTACCTCTCAAAAGATATAGCAAATGAAACTGCATGAAGAGAAATTGACCGAGATAAAGAACCACTTTGAAGACATGGAAATTCCAATGTCTGGCGCTGAAGAATTATGGTCTAGTATAGAACAAAAGCAAAAGAAACGCATGCTACCCTACTGGTTAGGTATAGGCTTATTACTCTTAATAGGAGGAGCTATAACTACAATAGCAGTTCAGAGTCAACCCAATATAATTTCTTATAAAGCAACTCAAATAGAAAGCACTATAGTTGCACAACCTATCGTCGCAGAACCTACTAAGAAAGAGCCCCAATCAATCGTCTCTATTCCAGTAACAAAAGCTATCGTAGATAATAAAGAAGTTCATAACACTACCCAGCTAATAAATTCCGCTAACCTGCTTAGAACAACAACAGCACCTAGCAAATCTATAGATCAAACCCAATACAACAATCAGACACAAGCGAAACATAAGACAATAACTCACAACAACTTTATCACCACTACAGTGTCACAGGACAGCCCAGCTCTTAAGCCGCGATCAAAGACAAGTCTTCCTCTAACTAGCCAGCCTCAGAAGAAACTCATACCGTTTGCTGAAGTTGCTGCTATCACATCTTTTATCTCTGCTGATTCTGAAAGATCGTCATCGGTCTCTCTCCATCGAAGTTCGGCAAAAGCTAAGAATTACACAGCGCAATACTCGGTAGCGCAACAATTAATAGAACCAACAAAAAACCTCCAGAAAGTTTTCTTTGTAGAAGCGGGCACTCAGCTATACTATACTCAAGAGCGACTCAGTGCTATAGACCAAAGGAGTCTTTTTGGTATCATACCTACTTCATCCGTATATTCTATTCTCAGAGACCAGCATTTCAATCCGTTAGTAAGCACAGGAGGACAGCTTCACTTCGGCGTGAATATCAATGACAAACTAGAAATAAAAACTGGCATCAATTATCTCTATACCGAAGTACAGTTTTTTGACAGAGGACTAAGGGGTGAGCGGACCATAGAATTTGACTCCACAGCCTTCTTTACCGACAACGGCACTTTACAGTCATTTCTTGGTGATGTTACTTTTGGTCAGCAAATAAACGAAGTGCTTATCTACGAGAAGGTTGTAGAAGAAAGATGGAGCATTCCTCTGTCTATCGGCTACAAGTTTGCAAACCTTAATAAACTACGAATACAAATAAATGCAGGTATGCTCTTCCAACTGCATAATAATTATGAAGGCAGATTTCTGAATGACGAGTTGGTTATACAGGATCACGATGACTCAAGTAATACTATCAACAATACAATTTCATACAATATAGGTCTAAGTGGGTATTACCCTATAGGCAAACGTATAGATGTGTACATCTCGCCACAATTACGCATACAACCACGCAGCTTTAGATCAAACTTGGTAGCAGTATCTCGCTATCACTTCGGGTCGCAAATTGGTATAAGGTTACGGATATAGTATAGCACGAAAACAGCTATAATTCTATAGAAACAGGGGTTCCTACAATTCCTGAACAGCAGCCCATATGTGTAAGAAAAAAATTCAAAAATAACTTCACTTAGCTGTGACATTAGGTGATCCTATTGGATTATATGGATGAAAGAGAGCTTATTCATTCTAATAAATGAATAGCACAAGGACTTCTATTAGTAAAAAACAAAAACAAATAAGATGAAAAAATACATTTACTTACTACTGTTAACTAGCCTAATCATTACCAGTTGTGCAGACGAAGAATTAGGGCCGGTACTAACATTTGAAAAAGCAACAATCGGATCATACATTAGACTGGTGGAGTTGTTTTCTGGAGAATTTGATTTAGAAAATACAGCAACCACGGCATTGGATTATGAGGTAGATTTTGTGGACATCGATAATGGCAACGGAGTTGTCGAGTATATAATAGATGCACAATTTGTCGACAATACTCCAGGAAATGGTGACAACTCGAAAGCTGCTATAGAGTATACAGTAATAACAGATTTTACCGAGTCCAGAAATGGGAATGTAGGAGCAAGAGTTCAGATTCCTTTATTGGACCTACTTTCTTCATTTGGGTTGAGTATAGATGAGGTCAGTGCAAGTGATCAGTTTTCCTTTTTTGGAAGAGTACAAACCGAAGACGGCCAGCGATATGGCTCTAGCAATTCTACAAGTACAGTCAGAGGTAGTGCATTCCAAGGATACTTTGATTTTAGTGGCAAATTAACTTGTCCTCAGGGTGACGACAGATTTGTGGGAGACTATATACTTAGTTATGAGGGTGATGCCGGGCTAGGCTATGGTCCTCCCTATGAAGAAGGAATAACAGTTACAATTTCTACGATTCCGGGTTCGACTACCTTGCGATCATTTGAGTCGTTAGTATTGCCAGCCATAGGTGGTTTCGGTCCATACACAAATAGATTTGACCTAGTTTGTGATCAGGCTGTCTTTGAGCTCATGGATTCTAATGGCCTTGGCTGTGGCGGTGGCGGTATCATGTTTGGACCTGCCAGAGATGACAATAATATTCCTATTGGGGCACCTCTAGATCTCAGCGATGATTCTGTAATCAGACTGATTATAAATGAAGGTTTTGCTTCAGGAGGATGTGCTGGTCAAACAGGAGATACGCAGACAACAATCGTACTTACAAAGCAATAGATACTAGTCAGCTAGACTTCCATTATAGCAACTGATGTTGCATATACGGTGAGTTGGCTACAAGTTCCATTAGAATTACTAAGGCTGTCTTGTGAGGATGGCCTTAGTTTTTATTTGGTGTAGTTGGCTGCGTTTTTTGCTTCTCGTATTTTATAAATCGTCGTAGTCGGCACTGCTCTTTTGCTCTGCTACAGACTTTTACTTTAGCATAATGGAATACAATCGGTCATATTCTGCTTAGTTTTAACTA
>CAYNJK010000086.1:0-10572 GCA_964397575.1 uncultured Saprospiraceae bacterium | reverse complement strand
GAGGGAAACTTATATTGATCTTCGGCAAGAAATCAAGTTTCCCAAGCCGGTCAGGCTGATGAGACTCAAACTCAAACTGTAAGGTGTTCCGGCTTCCAGGAGCAAAACTCAGAAAGACTTTATTCTTTGACTTATAGGGTGATTGTCTCCAGCCATGATTAACCCAAGTCAATGAGCTACCAAACCACCATCCGTCATCGACAGTATTGCCAATACTTAGGAAAGGAAAATTGGTGTCATAAGTAAATGCATACCTGTCGTACTCATTTACATCAAGTTCAAAGCTTGTCTTATCATGAATCTTCCCGATTATTCCGATGCCCTCTGGCTCATCATAGACATATATATTATTGGATATGGATCTATTGACAAGTTCGTCATCGTCTTCTCCGCCTATGATTCTTATTTTGATCTTAGAGTCGTAAGCGCCGCTAATCTTAAACTTATCCTTGCCACGCAATCCATACAATCTAAGTTCACTTGTTTCGTCTGGATAGAAGGTCCTATTGTATTTTTCCAATTTTCCTGAGTCTTCGAAATACCGCACATTGACCTGGCCATCAGCTAATATCGTAATCTCAAATTCGTTATCATTATCACTACCAGTAATCTCTACTTCTTGGCTGATATAATCGTATAAGCGTTTCCCCATCTTCATGAGATTGTCTCTTCTCTCTTTGAGCAGCACGGCTAGTTCTTCATCATACTCTAAGGCTAAGATTTCTTTTGGAAACCCTTTCATTGCTTCATCTATATCATAATCTGTTATGTCTTCCTGCAGTTTTAGGATGACTGTTTCCCATTCCGTCCATTCTAAGTCATTGAGGAAATAGCGGTCAAAGTGCCGTGCATTGTATACTTGATTTCTGACATCTTTCAGGTCCCCTTTCATGGTCTTAAAATTCTTTTTTACAAAGGCAGAAAGGTAAGATGGCACAAGTCCTTCAAATTTGTAAAAAGCCTGGTCTCTATCTCTCGGGATAGGTCTGTATATATTCTTACCCTTCTTCTTAAATTTTGCCCATCTCCACTGGTCATCATGTCTGTCCCAATCGTGGATAAGGAGATCAAACATCCTTGACTTCAAGACCCAAGGTTGATCTATAAAAATATTTTCCTTCTGAGTTAGTTTGTCAAGTAAATCAGTGTAGCCTATAATCTCATCAGAATTTCCAAATTGTTGCGCCATACTCCAGTCACCACTCGGTCTTTCTTCCAGCAAGTATAATTCCTCTGGAAACTGACTGTTATAATTTCCAAGGCCTCTTTGATGTTGCAGATATATCAGCTTAGGGCTGGTGTAATAAACATCAGCAGCTTGCGACAATCGTGGTATCACTAACGCATTATAGGGATGTGAAGCACTGTTCTGGTCTTCTAGAATCTCTATTACTTTTAGATTACTAAATTCAGGAGGAACCAATTTCGTATAGTCTTTTTTTATAGACCTCAGAATATAATGTCGATTATCCTTTAGCTCCATTCGCAGAGAATTAGAAGCCATACCACCGCCTTTCTTGATAGGTGTCAGTCCGCCTAGTTTCGTTTCTAGATTTATAACCTCTGCCGTGACTGGCGTTGCCCACAGGTCTCTATATTGTGAGCCTAAGAAAAACTCCTTGATAGGGCCAGCAGCAAAGGCATCGTTAGCAGCAATTAGTTTCTCAGATTCTGACACTTCAGGATATTTTATTTCTTCCTCTACAGTTCCCGGCCTGGGTGCTCTGATTTGTGTTCTGTATGCAAGCTCTGAAACGCCAGCATCATCTATTAGATAGTACTCTGCCCACGCCTCAAAATCTTCATAGAAGTCCACTTTTACATAGCCTCTTTTGCTGACTGCAAATTCTGCCTCTCCACCACTGCGTATATAATCTACCTTGCCACCTGCTCCAGATACAATATGTTTCAATTTTCCAAGGTCAAAATATTGCAGACCATGATCGTGACCTGCTGCCACAAGGATATTGAGTCGCAACTTCTCTGCCAACTCTTCTATACCAGAAATCAGCTCTTTATTATGAACATGTGTTAAGTCTTGCTTTGAGCCAGATACTCGTCTGTAGATAGGATATATTGATCCTATAAATGGAAGTGGTATCCACAGTTTTTCGTTCAACTCTCGTAAAGGAAAAAGGTGATGCCCCAGATTGAAATACCCGCCATGTGTACCATCAGTACGCAAAGGGTGATGCATCAGAAGAACTATCTCATCATTTTTATGGTCTATAAATTTTTCTTCTAAGACTTTAAGAAAGTCCCCTCTTGATTTTATATCACAACCTTTATTGATTTTATTCTCTAAGGACCAATCATGAAGCCACCACTGAGAATCTATAAAAATGAAAACTAGATCTTTATTGATCTTAACGACTTTAGGATCTGCGCAAGCGTTTTTAGGGTAGAATTTTATATCCAACTTTTTTTTCTTGGCATACTCTTGCACGTACGCTTCTTGTCTCAATATGGCTTTTCTGCCACCAGATTTATGCTTATTCCAATCATGATTTCCAGGAATAAAATACGTCTTTCCTTTATTCTTTTTTGCAAGCTTAAGTTGTGCATCTATAATGTCTTCTGCTTCCTTGCGGTCTTCGGCTTTCTTTCTCGGTAGTCCATGTGGATATATATTGTCTCCAAGAAATACGAGACTGGTATTTTTGTTAGCAGTTTTGAGATCTATTTCCAAAGCCTCCAAAACCTTATTCTTTTTCTCTTCGAGATCATCTAACTCGCCAGTATCCCCTACCAAGTAGAGAGTATGGTCGAGTTCTTTGTCAGTGCTAGGTTTTCTAAGTTCCCATCCATTTGCCTTTTCATTGTAGGAGGCATGCTTAGCAGTACTACATGAAACCAATGTGATGATAACAGATATCGCATAAACTAATTTCAATTGCATAGAAGCTTAATTGAGAGAAAACTTAAATATTTTTCCACTATGTCCTTGACCCTCAGTACTAAGATATAAGTTATTCTCTTTATCGAAACATATGCCCTCTGTTTGTGGGATGGTTTTGGGATTTAGAAAATGAATATGTAGAAAGAAAAGAAAAGAAATACTGACAATCAGGATGTTTTTCATCGTCTAAGCCAAATTTGAAAGCGTGGATGTGTCTTTGTTAACCTACACCACAATATTACAAGTTACTTCTCCCACATCCCAGCATCTAGTCCTGGAATGACTTTAAGTGCATTTTTGTAATATAGTTTCTGGAGGATATCATCTGGTAAATCTAATCCATACATTTTCCAGAAGGCATGGTATCGTTTATAGTAAGGGAAGTACTCATCTGCTGATTCCAGTACTCTGAAGTAAGTAGGATATTCTTCCGGCTTATAGGAGTCTTTACCAAAGAGCACCCTGTCCTGATATTTTTTGAAGAATCGATTAGCCATTCTGGGTTGCCTTCCCAGTTCTGCGATGACTGCACCGATCTCTACATACATATTAGGTATCTCATCGAGTAGGGTCCCTAACTTTCCTAGATCATTAGGATACCATCCCATATGGGCATTTATAAAGGTAGTATTGGGATGTTTTCTGAAGATATCATGTTGCTCTGCAATGATAGTTTCCCAGGATGCAGGTGCATCATCTTCTCTCTTTCGGTTAGGTCTCAACTTTAGTTCGAGCCAGCGTTCGTTAAGGCTGTCAAGAGGAGCCCAGAAAGATTTAGGATCTGCAGAATGGATAAGTACAGGTATACCTAATTCGCCACATTTTTCCCAGACAGGATCTATACGAGGATCATTGATCTGTACACGATTGCCAAGGCTATCTGTATTGGTCATGCCTTGTGACTTATAGATCTTCAGTCCACGAGCACCATTTGCGACATCATACTCTATTTGCTTTACTGTATTCTCTGTCCAGTCTGGTTCTAGGATAGATCGGATATTGATATTAGTAAAAACGACGATTCTGTCTTCGTGGCCATACTTCTTTATATTATCAGTTATACCTTTCAGAGCCATGCCACCTCTACCGCTCAGATTGACAACTACCTGCATGTTAAGACTATCCATTTCTGAGATAAGTTTATCGAGGTCCATTTCAGCCATACGCCAGTGGTGACTGTGTACATCTACGAAAGGGTATTTTGCACTAGAGACAGGATTCTCGGGAACGACCAAGGTAGAAGGCGGATCATAGGCTTCGAAATCTACATTGATATCGAGTGGTTCTCTTCGTTGAGCAAATAAGGAAAGCGAAACAAGGCAAAATAAAAGAGTATACTTAACTGACATATCAAGATTAGTTTGGCACAAAGCTACAGGAAAGAGATGGAAAAAAGTTGCAGTTACAAGACGATAACAGAATTTATCTATTCGTAATCTACCAGTCCTTGTCGGTCTCTGTAGACTGTAAGCTTGGTAATATCTGGGCGACTGTAATGACCTGTAGGGTCAAAATTTTGGCGTTCTTGGTAAACAAGATTTACATCAAGCTCTGCTGAGAATAATCCTTCTTTGTCTATAATCGGTTCTAATAACCACTCACCTTTCGGTGTCATGATTCCTGAGCCACCATTTGCAATTTCATCAGGGGCAGTTTCTCTAAGGTACTCAGCATGAGGCAGGTCATCAGTGATCTGATCCTTCTGGAAAAGTCCAGAAACAGAGATGACATAAGATCTGGATTCCTTTGCGATAAACTCTGTAATATCTGCGGTATTTCTAAGGCAGCCAGGCCAGACTGCCACGTGTAGATTCTCTCCAAGTCCATATAGCGCAGTACGTGATAGAGGCATCCAGTTCTCCCAGCAGTTGAGCCCTCCGACTTTAAATTCTTCCAGCTCATGGACTTGCAAGCCATGGCCATCACCTGGTGACCACACCAGTCTTTCTTCGTAGGTCGGCCTTAGTTTTCGATGGACAGATTGTATAACGCCTTGCTTGTCTATATATACGAGTGAACAATAAAGGCTATGGCCTCCCCTGTCTTCCGCTCGCTCTATAGTGCCGAGATAAACTGCCACTTTGTTTCTTTTAGCGGCGTCACAGATGGTATCGAGATCTCCTTTAGTAATATTAACACCTTCCTTAAGATAATGGGCATAAAGATCCTTTTGCACTTCATTATTAAATTCAGCACCATTAGTAAATGAAAGCCAGAATGGATAACCAGGGAGCAAACCCTCTCCAAATACGACAAGATCACTTTGCGCTTGGCCAGCTTGCTCTATATATTCTATGACCTTAGTTGTTGTCTTTTCTTTATTGAGCCAGACTGGCGCTATTTGGGCTAGGGATACTTTCATATAATTCGGAATTGATTATTTGCACTGCTCAGCATAATCTTTTATCACTTGATCTAAATCACCAGCATTATAAGTTTTGTCACCTATATTGTCAGCATAACTTGGACAAGAAAATTCTGCATAAGCTTTGAGTTTTACATTGAACGCCTTTCTACTACCGACAACTATAGAAGAACCAAAGGAGACGATTCCCATGTCATAAACAAAGTCATCTGGCAGAAATCTTATAGCTTGACCAGTCATAGTACTGGATCCTGTTCCAAGATTATTTCTAACAAAATATATATATCCTTCCATTTTATCATTACCACATACTTTTCCTACCCATAGCTTACCTCTAATGCTCTTTAATTTTTTTCTGAGACTGAAGTGCTTTTTTGTCATGAGAGTAAAGATTGTAGAATCACCCTCGTATATGTATACTATTTCTTTTAAATCTTCGCTTTCTATATTCTCTTTTGAATCAGTGTCTAAATTTTTAATTCGAAATCTACTATCATCATATGTAAAGATGCCTCTAATTTTTCCATTCACAACCGAGCCATCTTTAAATCTGAAAGCACAGTATACTTCTTGAGCAGTAGCAAGAACTGAGCAGCAAATACAGAAATTTATCACCAAAACAAAGAGCCTAATTAATTTCATTTGTAGCTGTTTTATAATTCTACAATAAAGAGAAAACTATACTCCTTTCTTAGTTTTTTACAACCTTCTTTACAAATCTCTCTTCATCAATTTCAAAAAGCATATACCCCAAATTAAAGTTTACATCAGAAAGATCAAGGTATGTTTCCTTATCCAAATTTGTTGTTACGAAAAGTATTTGTCCTAAAGGATTATAAATGACTAGCTGATCTATCTTTCTATCTGTATCTATTACAATTTTTCCATCTGTAGGATTTGGGTAAATCCTTACGCTGGATTCTATCTCATCTTCTACACTATCTAGTAAAAGACTGCATTCCATAGGGTAAGGAACTGATGAGGCGTCATTGGTTGCAGCATCCAATGCCTCCGTTCCACTATAGGTCCATAGCTCTGGATCAAAGTCACTAGGTCTACTCGTGATAGGACCATTCATAATTCTTGCCCAGCCATCTGTGTATTCCCATTCCGTACCTGTACCATCTACATCAGGAAAGCCATAGGTATCGACGAGTTGGCAATTGAAGAAAAGCTCGATGGCATCATCTCCGTTGTAATCCGCTTCTAGTTCCTCATCCTGAATAAGTAGATCATTATCTATCGGTCCGAAGAATTGCTTGAAACGAATAGTATCGTTGGTAATAAACATACAGGAGCCAGCAGGTACACTTGCAGTACTAAATAAGGTATACTCCTGTCCACTACTCCCATTACCATTATTTGCACTTCCTATTCCATAGCTGCGAAATTCATTGACCATAATATCTTCAAGTACAAATAATTCTATGGCTTTAATTTCAGGAGAATCCACTATCCCTCTCAACTTAAGTTTAGAATCAGTGAAGGCGTTGCAACTCTGGATTATCACAACCGGATCTTGCTCAACCTGAATATCGCTATCCAACGGCACAAGTACAACATTAAACAACTCCACCTGCTCATCAAGATCATCTGTCAGGATTTCTATTTCTACAATCTGACTAGAACTTCTAGCATCGCTAAAATTCAAAGTGTCAGTGAGAATATTAAAATCTAATCCTTCTTCTGCACCGTCTAGATTTGCTGTTTGAACCAAGAAACTGCTACTTTGATTTGGAGCATTATCTAAAAAGTATTCTATTGCAAAACTAGAGCCTTCAAATTCACGGCTGATCAAGGTACCTGAAACCAATCTTGTGCTGTCATTCAGGGTGCAGCCTTCATGCATTCCTGGATCAGAGTACACAAAAGCATTCTCTTCTATTCTTGGAATTGCATTGCTCCGATCCCAACTTTCGGGTAGATTAGGATCTCCGTCGAGATTACATTTTGTAAGAGAAGCACCTCCACCATCTGCCAGCTGTGACCAGGGCTGATTATCACTATATTCTAAATCGATAATTGTATCTCCATTGACATCGAGGACGAGCAATTCCTCACCCCCATTGCTTAATGAGCCTGATTCCCACTCCAGCGCCGACTGCTCATAGAATCTTTGGAACTTAAGAGAATCATTAGTGATTACAAGAAAACCAGATGGTGCCACTACCGTATCAGGAAAAGAGTATGTTATCCCGTCATCAAACTCGTATCCCGCCAAGCTGATTGGCATATCGGATGTATTTATAAATTCTAAAAACTCTAGGTCCTCTCCTGGGGAGTTATACATAATCTCAGATACGGTAAAACCTTGGCCTATAACATAACTGTTTAAGAAAAATAAAATACTTAATAAGTTGAGTTTACGCATAATTGCCTATTTGTTCATATAACCTAAGGTCAGATAAGTCATGGTTTTTACACCTGTAATAAGTCCTGACTCATCTATAAAGAAATCTGGGGTATGATGTGGTGCTGCATCCAGCTCAGAAACATCATGAGGCTTACCACCTACAAAAAAGTAAAGACCAGGCACTTCCTGAGCAAAGAAAGAAAAATCTTCAGCACCAGTAGATGCATTGGTTACCATTACATTCTCTTCTCCTGCAGCTGAGAAAAGATGTGGCAACATATCTCTGGTAAGTTCATGGTTATTAAATGTAATCGGATAGCCTTTATCTATTTCGATTTCTACTTCTGCATCCCAAGCTTCTGCAATATTGACTAAGGTTTTTTTAATGCGCTTATGGATATCAACTTGCATTTCTTTATCTAGTGTTCTTATGGTTCCTAGCATTTCTACTTCTTCAGGTATGATATTGCTTCTGAAACCACCCTTGATCTTTCCTATGGTAATGACACAGGCTTCTTTGGTAAGTTCCATCTGCCTACTCACTATATTCTGCAATCCCAAAATCATCTGAGCAGAAACGGTAATAGGGTCTATTCCTCCCCACGGGCGAGAACCATGTGTTTGTTTCCCTTTGACCACTATGCGCATGGAGTTTACGGCAGCCATGATACCACCTAACTTGTATCTGATCTTCCCCGCATCCAATCCGGCACTGATATGCTGACCGAACATAACTTCTATACCATACTTATCTATCAGTCCTTCTTTTATCATCAGCTCTGCGCCCCCTTCTTCGCCTGGAGGCGCACCTTCCTCCGCTGGTTGGAATACAAAAACTACTTTACCGCTCAATTTGTCCTTCATCTGAGTAAGGACTTTTGCCGCTCCTAGTAGCATAGCAATATGGGTATCGTGCCCACATGCATGCATGACACCGACATCTTCACCCAGAAATTCTGTTTTCACTTTGGAAGCAAAAGCAACAGGAGTTCTTTCCGTGACTGGCAAGCCATCTATATCTGCTCTGAGTCCAATGACAGGACCAGGCCTTCCAGTCTCGAGGACACCTACTACACCTGTCAAGGCAATGCCTGTATCTACCTTCAGTCCCAGCTTCTTCAGTTCAGTTGCTATCCGTTCGGCAGTCTTATATTCTCTATTGGATAGTTCTGGATTTTCGTGGAAATGTCTACGAAGTTCTATGACTTCTGATTCTACCTCTGCCGCTAGTTTTTCGATCATAGGGTCGGTCTGCTGGCTAAATGCTGACACAGACAGTACTACCAAGAGGAATATACAAGTAACTCTCATAAGTGTAATTTCCAGACAAAATACAGTATTCACGCTACTTTACCTAAGTGATGGTGGGACTTACCACTTAGTAGAGCGAGGTCAGGAGGTCGCAAAATGTTAAAGATTAGAATAAGGCTTAGTTTCTATTGCTGTGCCTGACGTTGAAAGCTGAGAAAATTCTTAAGCCTAGGCGGTCTAGAAGAACAACTTCTCTATCATTATTCCATGACTCAGTGTATGTAAAATAGCACCTATCAAACCTATTAAAAATAAGGAGGTGGAAATAAAAATAAGTCTCTGCTTCCAATTTATTGACTTACCGAGATAGTACAGATCATTTATCATTTCATTATAAACATTATTTCCATTTGCAATTACACGTTGCATTTCCAGATGAAATTCTTCCACAGACATTTTAGAAAAATTACCCGCATAGAGACTGCCACTATAACCATTCTGAGAGGACTTATGATACCTGTGTGGCAACATCGCAATAAGTGCAAAGACCATGGAAGCCATACCGAAATTTAAAAGAAGTTTTGCTCCAATTTCTAAAACACCTTTTTGAGTTTCAGGTGCCAAATAGACTACACCAAACATTAAAGAAATAATTATAGAATTGACTGTAAGAATTATACTTGCCTTAGCATCTACCATTCTTATCAAGTTGTAATGATTTCTTGACATGGTTCTGAATAACGTCTGCACACCTCTCGAATCAAAACTTTTCAATTTCTTCTTCTCTTTGTCTTGTGATTTTTCTTTCTCTTTACTCATTTTGGTTTCAGTTACAACAGATGAACTTTTGACTCCCTTTCCAAGAGCTGCAAGTCTATATTTTTAATTTCTTAAAGGAGTTATTCATACAACATAACACCTATAACTCTATTCCCAAACTTCTGACAGTCTCCGTATCTAAATTACCGAGAGGTAATCTATTAGACAGTTGATAAGTGAGTAAGGCTTTTTTGAAACTGTTCTGATTGTCTGGAACAATTTCGTACCCAAGGCCGGTTAGTGCCATGGTGATGTCCGCTTGATATTTACCTATCTGAGTTTGGCACAAGACTTCGCGCCATTCTGTAGTTACTTCTTTGGCCTCGTGATCTAAATGTTCTTGGACGACTATCTTTTGATCAGAATCGCCATCAGAGTTAGTTATTATCTTACTGTATACCTGTGCAACTTTTGTAGGTTCTGAGGTAAGGCACCAAATAAGACAATCATCGGGATTAGAGCTCGTGCAATTGGTCGATTTTTTCTTGACCCATTTCTTCTCCATATACAATGCCGCCTCATAACTCATATACTCTTCTGGAACTGGCTCGTCAGCAGCTAGCACTAAGACAGTATCTGTTTTCATATCAAAAGGAGAGGGAATGATACATTTTGCATTACAGGTTCCCGGCCTTGCTGGAGGGGGTACATCTGTAGAACTTATCGGTGGCGGTGGTAACGAAGCCCCTCCATACTCATAAGTTCTCTGAGAAGTATTGCATGCAATCAGACTAGATATCAGTAAGAGGAATAGATATTTGGTATTCATGGATGGAAGTTGATTTCATTACTAAATGAAAGGATTCTATATAAAGATGCATTTTCTTTACAAATAGTTGGCTATCGCAATCGAAAATTTACTGGAATAAAATACTTGACTTGTAC
>CAYNJK010000085.1:0-10627 GCA_964397575.1 uncultured Saprospiraceae bacterium | reverse complement strand
GACACCACCAGGCTAGGGGTTATTCAATAGAAGAAATAGACAAGCAGCTCTATGTGATAGGTATGGCCATAGCTGACAGTGATTCTATTTTTGAAGAAAATATACACATCAGTAAGTATGATCTGGAGGGTAATCATATAAAGTCTATCTTTTTTGATAATGATAAAGAGAATGGCAGTAGAAATCTTGTCCAAGATCAGGCTGTAAGTATTTTCAATAACAAGTTGATAATTACAGTAAACATAATTGGAAATGTGCACGACGCTATAATACAAGTCGACAAAGACTTAAATGAGGCAGAGTTGCTTAGTTACTATAGCTTAGGACAATCATTTGAAATTATTTTAGGGATATCACATTACCAAACAAATGATGCACGGTTGATTATTCCAATAGCTAGCCTCGTCAAACAAAATTTGATTGGTGTTTACGATATAAATAGTAGTGAATTTCAGGTTGCTAATCATACAACCGATATTGGTTTTGACTATTGCACTAGTAGGGTCTTACCATTTGCCAATGATAGTTTGTTGGTTGTTGGTGGTATTAGCAGACCAGGACCCGAAGCCACTATCTTTTTTCAAAAGCTTGACCCCGAGTTAAACTTTGTTTCAGAATCCATTTTGGAAGGAAAGGATTACTGGGTTCGTTCAGATTTTATCCATGCCTTAAAAAAATCTAATGATGAAATCATAGTAATGGCAGTTGAGGTTTCTCAAGATGATGATGGCATTGTTCCAAACTCATGGAGACCCGTCATATTTAGTTATCAGCCGAGTACTAATAAAATTTTATGGGACAATGTGCTCTCAGATGGTCTTTTCAAGAGACGCTTTGATTTAAATCAGAGTTTTATTTTCAGTCATGACAGTACAGAATATATTACAGTCGGACTTAAGTTTCCAGATCCCAACCTCGGAGGACCCAGGATTGCAACCATACAAAAAGTGGACAGTATGGGGAATAATGTATGGTATAAAGAGATACCCGATATCCATTCTGAGTCAGGTCTATTACTTTATGATGTAATTGCGACCAGTGACGGTCACTATGTCGCCTGTGGCTATAGATCGGATGAAACAGTAGATGACAATTATAAAAGTATGGAACAACAATTCCTCATCAAGTTTGACGAAGATGGCAATATTGTAGACAGAGTAACAGCTACATCGGATGCTGAAGAAGAGTTGTCACTGGCTGTAGTAAGTGTTTATCCTAATCCTGCGGACAATCAGCTTACAATAAAGAAGCAGACGGCAGAGCAGTTCACCTATCAGTTGTATGCGGCTGCTGGCCAGTTTGTAAAAACTTTGATAGGAGCAGATACGACTACTGTCATAGATGTAACAACATACAAAGCAGGTACTTACTTCTTAAAGGTATTGGATAGTGAAGGAAAGCTTGTTCATACAGAGCAGCTGGTAATAGGTTTGTAAGAATTATAGGATTGTGTTTTTTTAGAAAGCATTTTTCCCCACTTTTCCATTCCGACCGACCGCAGGGAGCGGAGGAATCTTGTTCTAATGGAATCAAAAAGCAATTCTTAGATAGGCAGCTATATTGATTGACCGAAACATCAAACGCTAAAACTTCCAACGTTCCGTTGCATATATGCTGTCTTACTTATAAAACAGCAACCTCATGCAAAAATCATTTTTACTTCTACTGCTTTGTGTCATTTTCATATCCTGCAATGATGACGACTACAGAGAGGCCTACATCGGCACCTACGAAGCAACCAAATCTAACAGCGGCTTTGATGACGAAAACTTCAAAACTGAGATAGATGATATTTCTATAGAGTTAGCAGATAGGGGCTCAGCAATACTTCTCAATGGAGTTGAGCTCGAAATAGAAGAAGATGGAACAACAGGACTGCGGACAATAGATGGGATTGTGTATAATCTGAGTATAGAAGAAAATAGTTTTAGACTTCAGGTCTATCCAGATGTACAAGGAAGACCTATAGTCTGCTTTATCACTGGAAATAAAATCTAGAAACTTCAAACCATAAAGTTATTATGAAAAACTTACTCTTTTTAGTTGGTCTTACTATTGCGTTTATAGCATGTAGAGATGATGATTCTCTGACAGATTACAGAGCAGCCTACATAGGTACTTACAAAGCCACAAAATCCAACAGAGGCTTCGATGACGAAAACTTCAGAACCGATATTGATGATATAGTAATCGAGCTGTCTACGGCTGGTGATTCTTTGATTCTTTTTGATGGTATAGAACTGCCATTACAAGATAATGGTACAACAGGTTTCCAGAATATTGATGGGTTTGCTTACGAACTCAGCTTTGAAGCTGACACCTTTAGATTGATCACATACCCAGTTCTAGGTGGTTTTCCTGCATTTTGTTATATAATTGGAGAGCGGTCGTAACAACAGATATAGCCATTTTTCCTTCATCTATAATGATGAAGAAACGGACTAGTGAAGTATTGTTATAGCCGAAGTAGACAGCTAGGAGGAGTATGCTGACCTATCTATTATCAACTATCGTAAGGATCAAAGACTTTTTGCTAATCATCATAGTGGAATCTACATTGAATGATTGAACATTTTTGATTGATTCCATTTTTGCCACTTATTTTGTAGACTAGTCTATGTTCTTGGGTAATTCTTCTAGACCAATATCCTTTCAGTCCATATTTAAGTGGTTCCGGTTTTCCTAAACCCTTAAATGGAGTTTGTCTTATAGACTTTATTAAATTCTTAATCTTTGAAACCAAATCTTTATCGTTTTCAATCCAATATTCAAAATCCTCCCATCCGTTATGCGTAAATTCAATTAACATTGGACAAGCTCTAATCGTCTAGATTGAATTTTACAGTCTTTTTGGATTTTAATTGTTCCATCGACTCTTCCAGTCGCTTTCTGTTTTCTTTTGTTGACAGAAGATATTCTGTTTCTTTTAATGAGTTGTATTCTCTTATAGACATAATTACTATGGCATCATCATCATTGTTGTTCCTAGGGACTATTATGATTTCTAAGGATTTGCTTACCGAATCGAAATAAGCTTTCATTTTTGATCTTAACGAAGAAATAGAAACGGCTTTCATAATAATTTTTTTGTACACCAATATGTACAAATATAAGTACATTAGTTTGTGGTTTCAACTTATAAGTGATTTGAAATATGGGAATGGGACAATCGTCTGGGTACCTATGAAGCCACAAAATTCAACTAGAAAAAAGTAAAGATGAATCTGTAGCCATCTTGGATTCCCTACCTTTATGTTATGCCCTTCTATTATTCCTCAGCCCTACTCGGTTGTATACTGCTTGCAGGATTATTTCTAAGCGGCTGTAACTCTGATGATGAGCAGCCATTCTTTGTACCACAGCCACCCTGCACAGAGACGCATACACAGGACAGCCTATCCATACAGCAGCTGTATCCGGAACTGCATGCTAAAATGGACACCACTACAGGGGTCTATGTGCTGGAAGAAGGCAAGCAAGCCATGTTGTCAAGGGCTTGGCTGACAGATCATGCGCAGGAGACCATAGATATACAGTACTTTATTTTTTCGGCAGATAATGTAGGCACCATCGCTTGCGACTATCTACTGAGAGCAGCTAAGAGAGGGGTAAGGGTACGCATTATTATAGATGATGTGGTGCTGCATGTGGAGTCGGATTTTCTTCTGGCCCTAGAGCAACATGACAATGTCGAAATCAAGATTTATAATCCTAATATCAATACGGGGAAAAAGCTAGGCAATAAGATTCTCAATGTTATCACAGATTTTCACGGGATAAATCAGCGCATGCACAACAAGACCTTCATCGTGGATGGTCGCTATGTGATTACAGGAGGTCGTAATATAGCTGATGAGTATTTTGACTATGACCATGCGTATAATTTTAGAGATAGAGATGTACTCTTGCTAGGAGGAGTTAGTTCTGAGGTGCAAAAATCATTTGAAGAATACTGGCAGGATGATTTAAGTGTCACTGTATCCGATCTGATTAGTTTTTCTGATTCAGAATACGATTATACTGCTGTGCATAACTATGTAAGAGACTATGCCTGCAATCCTGACAACTTTTGGCCACAGATACGAGAGGAGATAGACAATTTGCCCAAGTATTTCGATGCTATATTACATTCTGACAGAGTCCAATGGGTGACCGACATTGAGTTTATATCTGATATTCCAGGCAAGAATGCTGCGGACACCTTTCTAGGTGGAGGTGGTAAGACTACTAGCGCTTTGCTGGAATTACTGGAAAAGGCAGAGAAGGAGATCTATATCCAATCACCCTACTTGGTGACCTCTGAGCCAGCAAGAGCAGCCTTCAAAAAAGTCGTAGACAGAGGTGTCACTGTCCATATACTTACTAATAGCCTTTCCTGTACCGACAATCTGGAAGCCTTCAGCGGATATGTCAGAGATCGAAAAGAATTACTGGAGACAGGTGTCCAGATCTATGAGTTCAGGGCGGATGCTGAAATAAGAAAGCAATTGCTTCAGAGTGCCCTCCAAAAAAACCTAGGTTATCAGCCTACCTTTGCCATACATGCCAAATCTATGGTCATAGATGATAAGACTACGGTAATAGGCACCTTCAATCTGGACCCCAGAAGTGCCCATCTTAATACAGAATGTATCACCATCATCAATTCTTCTGCGATTACGAGCCAGGTAAAGGCGGGAATGATAGCTGAGCAGCTCCCAGAGAACGCTTGGAGAACAACTCCGGATTACAATCCAGACAAAGAAGCTGGCCTAAGTAAGCGCATGAAAGTAAAACTGAGAAGACTGATTCCTAGTTCTATTCTCTAATCCACTTTGCGATGTTGGTAATTTTTTTGTAGGCTGCAGAAGGCTTATTCCCTTTTTTAATTTGGCAAAACATGTAAAGTTCTTTATATATATTTCGCAATACGGTCATAATGTTTGCAGAATAGCTATTTATTCCCTTTTATACCTTATTTAATGCCTTACTCAGCCAGCAGAAAGGGCCGTTTTTAATTCCTCCTAATGACAATTTATTTACCCTTAAAAAGATAGTTAAAAGCCTATAAACAGTACCTTTGCACCAAATTTTAAGAAGAGTAGTAAATGCATAAGTTTTATACAGTTTTAGTCTTCGTTTTCATTTCCTCTTTCAGTTGGGCTCAGCAGCACAACCATGACCACTCTCACCGTACTGGTCATTCCCATGATCATCCTCATACTGAGGACCACAAAGGGCATAATCACGATCATGATGGACACAATCATGACGGGCATAATCATAAAGGTCATGATCACGGCCACGAAGGGCACAACCATGATGGACATGACAACCATGACGGTCATCATCATTATAAGTACGAAGTAACAAATACTACCAATCCGTGTGGAGCTCCAGCAAAGAAGTATGAAGCAGCTCACGGTTATGATCCTACAGGCACAGCAATACACCATATCAGTGATGCGAATGTGTATACGATAATGGATATGGTTAGAATACCACTACCGATGATGATCTACAATAAAGAGAGAGGCATGGAGTTTTTCTCTTCTGGTAAGTTCCACCCTGGACACCATGATGATGGGGAGATGGGTTATAAAGACTATGTCATGTATCAGGGAAATGTACATAGAATTACTTGTCCCAATTTTGCACAACAAGAAGAATACAAAATAGACGGTTTCAGCACCGTAGAATATAAGAATGAAGATGGTAAGGACGCAGAATACCGTTATGCTATCATAGGAGGCAAAGGTTACCATATAGAACAAAAGACTATTTGGGATGGTCGTATGCTGGGAGGTGGACCTACTGGGTTTATGGACCTGAGTCCTACTAAAAATGTTGTCTCTATGGGACTAGTTTCTATGTTGCTTTTCTTCTTATTCAGATCAGCAGCTAAGAAATATGCAGGCGGACCGAGTGCTCCATCTGGTGTTCAGGCTTTCTTGGAGCCGATGTTCCAGTTTATCAGAGATGATGTAGCGATTCCATTTTTAGGAGACAAGCATGAAAAGTTTTTGCCTCTATTGATGACTATCTTCTTTTTTATTCTTGGACTTAACCTTTGGGGGCAAGTGCCATTTTTGGGTAGTGTCAATGTAACTGGAAGTTTGACAGTGACAGCAGTAATGGCGATCATCGTTTTTATAATAACGACGATTAAGGGTAATGCAGATTACTGGAAGCATATCCTTTGGCCACCTGATACCCCATTGTTTGTAAAGCTTATATTGATACCTGTAGAGATCATGGGTATGTTTATCAAGCCACTGACGCTGATGCTCAGATTGGCTGGTAATATATCTGCAGGTCACATTGCAATTCTATCTTTCGTAGGATTGATATTTATTTTTGGTAAGGCAGGTGCGAGTTTGGGCGGCAGTTTGACAGGGACGGCGATTGCCATACCATTGACGTTGTTTATGATGGCGATAGAGCTAATAGTAGCTTTTGTCCAGGCGTTTGTGTTTACGATACTGACAGCTTCCTGCTTAGGTGCTGCCACGGAGGAACACGATGATCATCATTAAGAATCTGAAAATAATCGGTGGCAACACTGAGCAAGAATATTTTTATTCATTTAAATAAACAGTTTTAAAAATGACTGGAACTTTAGCAGCAATAGGAGCAGGACTTGCCGTAATAGGAGCAGGGATTGGTCTAGGTCAGATCGGTGGAAAAGCCGTAGAAGCTATCGCAAGACAACCAGAAGCGTCTGGTGATATCAGAGGAGCGATGATTCTAATGGCAGCCTTCATGGAGGGTGCAGCACTGATCGCTATACTACTTTCAATTTTCATGACGTAGTATACCATTGCAACGAAAAAAGGAAACAGCAAAATGCGGATGGCAGAGTAGCTGTTCCTTGTTTTTATCTAAAAAGAATCTCTACTGCTGAGCAGCAGAGTCAAATAAAATTTTCATTCTCGTTATTGCGGGAATCTAAAACATAAACTTATAATAATGATTTTTTTAGCAGGATTCGCACCGTTCCAACCGACACCAGGTTTAGCATTATGGTCCTTAATCATTTTTGTGCTTTTCTGGGTACTTATGAAAAAGTACGCCTTCGTACCTATGATGGAAGGACTAAAGAAAAGAGAAACAACGATCAGTGAAGCACTAGAAGAAGCTCAGAAAGCAAGAGAAGAAATGGCAAATCTAAAAGCAGAGAATGAGCAAATACTAGCAGAAGCAAGAGAAGAAAGAGCTCGTATGCTAAAGGAAGCCAAAGAGACCAAAGCGGCCATCATCGCCGAAGCTAAAGATAAAGCTAAGGAGGATGCTATGCGTATCACTTCTACTGCGAAGATGGACATAGAGAATGAGAAGAAAGCAGCACTGACACAAGTCAAAAACGAAGTCGGTACGATGGCTACAGATATTGCAGAAAAGATTCTAAGAAAAGAACTGAAAGGTTCTCCTGAGCACGAATCATTTGTAAATACCCTAGTGGGCGAATTTAAGTTGAATTAATGGCTGGGGAAAGAGCAGCGGTCAGATACGCAAAGTCCCTTATCGACCTAGGAGTAGATAAGAATGTCCTGGAAGATCTCAATAGAGATATGAACAGCCTTACCGAAGCGCTAGAGAACAGAGACCTGCGCCTACTCGTAAAAAGTCCAATAATCAATGGTGATAAGAAACTGGCCATCTTCAAAGAAATTTTTGGTAATTCAGCCAGTGAGGTAACAATGACCTTCTACGAGCTGGTCATGAAAAAAGGTAGAGAAGTTATTCTGCCGGAAGTAGCCAAAGCATTTACAGAACAGTACAAAAAGCTGAAGCACATCACAGGTGTTAGACTAACGACGGCCACACCTCTCAATGAAGCGACGCTGAATGAAATAAAAGCAGCTTTATTAGGCAGTAGTCATACTGATACAGCTGTAGATATAGAGACCATAGTAGATCCCAACATCATCGGCGGTTTTGTCGTAGAGATGGGTGACAAATTATACGATGCCAGTGTGGCATACAAGCTTGACCAAATCAAGCGTAAGTTTTCAGATAACAAATACATTAAATCATACTAAAAATATTTTGATATGGCTGGGGTCAGACCAGAGGAAATATCCGCAATACTTAAACAACAATTATCAGGATTCAAATCAGAATCTGAGCTAGAAGAAGTAGGTACTGTACTTCAGGTAGGTGATGGTATTGCTCGTGTATATGGACTAACAAAAACCAAAGCTGGTGAGCTTGTAGAATTCGAGACAGGTGTCCAGGCTATCGTACTTAACTTGGAGGAAGACAACGTAGGTGTCGTACTCATGGGTGAAAGTGACGGCATAAAAGAAGGTGCAACTGTAAGAAGAACAGGTAAGATCGCATCTATCAAAGTAGGTGAAGGCATCGTCGGAAGAGTTGTAGATACTCTAGGTCAGCCAATAGATGGTAAGGGACCTATCACTGGTGAGATGTATGACATGCCTATCGAGAGAAAAGCTCCTGGTGTAATATACAGACAACCGGTAACTGAACCCTTACAGACAGGTATCAAAGCCATAGATGCGATGATTCCTATCGGTAGAGGACAAAGAGAGCTGATAATTGGTGACAGACAGACTGGTAAGACAGCCATCGCTATAGATACGATACTTAACCAAAAGGAATTCTACGATAGAGGTGAGCCTGTATACTGTATCTATGTAGCTTCAGGACAGAAATCTTCTACCGTGGCACAGGTGGCCAAAGTACTGGAAGAAAATGGTGCTATGTCTTACACGACTATTGTTTCAGCTTCGGCTTCTGATCCAGCACCATTACAGTTCTATGCACCCTTTGCAGGTGCTTGTATCGGTGAGTACTTCAGGGATACGGGAAGACCAGCCTTGATCATTTATGATGATTTGTCTAAGCAGGCTGTTGCCTACAGAGAGGTATCGCTTTTACTTAGAAGACCACCAGGGAGAGAGGCTTATCCAGGAGATGTATTCTACTTGCACTCAAGATTACTAGAAAGAGCAGCAAAGGTTATAGATAATGACGAAATCGCAAATCAGATGAATGACTTGCCAGAGTCTCTAAAGGCAGCTGGTAAAGTAAAAGGTGGTGGTTCGTTGACAGCTCTACCGATAATAGAAACACAAGCAGGTGATGTATCTGCATATATCCCGACCAATGTAATCTCGATTACAGACGGACAGATTTTCTTGGAGTCCAATCTCTTTAATGCTGGTATCAGACCTGCCATCAATGTAGGTATCTCAGTATCTAGGGTAGGGGGATCTGCTCAGATAAAGTCCATGAAAAAAGTATCTGGAACACTAAAGCTGGATCAGGCACAGTACAGAGAGTTGGAAGCCTTCTCAAAATTCGGTTCTGATCTAGATGCTGCAACGATGTCAGTACTGAATAAAGGAAAGAGAAACGTGGAGGTCCTTAAGCAAGGACAGTACTCTCCTCTTTCTGTAGAGAAACAAGTTGCGATTATTTATCTAGGAACCAATGGTCTTCTGCAAGATATTCCAGTTAATAAAGTGAGAGAGTTTGAAGATGCTTTTCTAGCACAGATAGAAAATGGTCATCCGGATGTGCTGGATACTTTCAGAGCTGGAAAATTGGATTCATCAGCTTTGGACACAGTGAAGCAGGTTGCTGCTGACTTAGCTAAACAATACACTAACTCATAAACATCTGTTAGATGTCAGGTAAACTAAAGGAAACCAGAGAAAGGATAACTTCTGTAAAATCTACGCAACAGATTACCAAAGCCATGAAAATGGTTTCTGCTGCCAAGCTTAGGAAAGCACAGCAAGCTATTACTGATCTCCGACCTTATGCTCAGCGCCTCAATCAAATGATGGTCAATATCCTGAGTAACGTGGAAGGAGATGCGATGTCTTCTTTTTCTACTGTCAGAGATATTAATAAGATGGCCATAGTTGTCATCACATCTAATAGAGGTCTGGCGGGTGCCTTCAATACTAACGTAGGTAAGCAAACTCTGAAGTTGCTTCAGAACTACAAATCAGAGCAAAGTGCTGGTAAGGTAGACTTACATTTTATAGGTAAAAAGGGCTACGATTTTCTTAAGTCAAGAACGCCAGGCTGCAACTACAACCTTGATAATGTCAATCTTATGGCAGACCTCAGCTATGACAACGTGGCTAAGATGTCTTCCGCTCTGATGGATAATTACAAGTTAGGAGAGTATGACAAAGTATATGTAGTCTATAGTCAGTTTAGAAATGCCGCTGTCCAAGATCCTAAAGCTGCACAGTTTCTACCAGTTCCGAAACTAGAAGGAACAAAGGAGCCAGGCGAAGACAAAATGAAATCAGATTACCTTTTCGAGCCATCTAAAGAAGTATTACTAGAACAGTTGATCCCTAGTATACTACAGACTTCGTTTCACAGTTATGTTTTAGATATCAATGCAGGGGAGCAAGGTGCAAGGATGACTGCTATGGATAAGGCCACTGAAAACGCCAATGAACTCTTGAAAGAACTTAAGATCACCTACAATAAGGCCAGACAAGAAGCCATTACCAATGAGATTCTAGAAATCGTCGGTGGTGCTGCTGCTCTGGAAGACAGTTAAGAGGATTAACAAGATAAAGAGAAGGAAAAAGAGTGCAAGAGTAAAGTCTTGGGCTCTTTTTTAATTTAAATCCTCACTATAGAGATGTAATGA
>CAYNJK010000084.1:0-10685 GCA_964397575.1 uncultured Saprospiraceae bacterium | reverse complement strand
GCATAGATACGGGGATCAAAAATAGTAGTTACCATTACTTGATCAGTGGCAGTGCATCCATCCTCATCTGTAATAGTAACTGTATACGTTGTGTTGCCCGGAGAAACAACAAGAGGATTTGGACAATCTACAAAATCTGAGCCCTCACATTCCAAACCTTCTTCGGGATTCCACATATAGGTTACATTGTTACCCATCGGGTCTATACTCGCATCCAGAGCGCCTTGTAGGCCTAATTCTATTTCGAGATCATCTCCTGCGTTGACACCTATAGTATTACCTGGTTCTATGATGGCAACAGTACCATCCATACATCCCTTAGTGTCTACGATGTCTACGGTGTATTCTCCAGGTGGTAAAGAAGTAATATTGCTGCTAGGCTCGAAGGGTCCACCATTTATACTATAATTATATTCTGGAGAACCACTTATACCTGTTAGCTGCAAGATGCCATTGTTGTCACCTGCACAGGACTCTGGAAATTCTTCTACTCTCAGGCCTAACGTACTTGTATCTTGGCAACAAGGCTCTACAAAAATGTCTAAAATCTCAGTAACTCGACAGCCACTCTCACTCTCTACAGTAAGTGCAACAGATTTAGGTCCAAAAGAGATATAGGTTGTTTCATGTGGTCCTTGCCCAGGCAATCGTTGAGGATTTGCTCCTGCACCAAAGTTCCATGACCACTCTACTATGGGGTCAGGCCCAGGAGTTGATATGTCTGTGTATTGTACTGATTTATCACATTCTATAAAGTTTCCAAGAATTTCTGTAAAGTCAGGTTCAGGACCCAAAAAGGTACCTGTCCCGCCAAATTCTATAGAGAAACCCTTACCAGATCTATTGAAATTCATAACGACCAAAGCATAAGAAACACCAGACTGCATTATAATCGGTGAAACAAAATTGTCGTCATCACCTCCGGTACATTGATCGCAACCTGCATCCTCTGACTCGTCACCACTGGAATCTCTAAGACCTGTAGGACCATTACATATCATCCATGTCCCAAAATCACAACCACCGGTCTCACCGCTGGCCATGCACCTCAGCAATTGTTTGTTAGCACAATCATCTATCCCTCCAGGCAGTTCGAATAAGGCAAAATCCAAATCATCACTTTCCAGTCCAGGTACAAAATCGTTAGGTGTTAAAGTGAAAGTCAGACTACCAGGTTCGTCGCAGGTCCATCTATACCAAGATGAGGCAAATTCAGAATTGAGACAGGCACCTATTAGATTATCGAGCTCATTAGGATCATCTCCAGCTGTCGCTAAGGTCTCTACCTGAAAAGCAGACTTATCGCAAAGTACTACGGCATCTGGGCAATCAGATTGTGGTGAAGGCGGTGCGATGAAGTCATTTATACAAACTTGGAAAGTGCCCTGAAAGTCAGGGTCAGATTCTGTATATAAGTAGTAGCGCTGGCCCACGGTAAGATCTGTAACTGTCAGCTCTGCAAAGCTGGCTGTGCCTGGCGTACAATCCACATATGTCAGTCCAGTTGTACAACTACCTGTATACAGCACTGCTCTTATTCTTGCTGCTGTTCCGAGTGGCTGACCAGAATTTACACTGATGAGTACTGCTGGCTCTCTTGGAGCGAAGGTAAACCATACACCACTCTCAAAATTTATAGATACACAAGCATCAACAGCTTCTTGGGTGACAGGATCAGCAGTTGCGCCTACATTATTGAATTGCATAGGATCAGAGCAGAAATTATCTGTGGATCTGATGCTGATTGCATCTATACAATCATCATTACTAGGCTGAGCAAATAAATGTAAACTTCCAACTAGGATGAAGAAGATAGTAATGAAAATGCGCATCGCCATAATAGATTAATGAGGTATCAAATATAATATCCTTTAAATAGACATAAAGTTGCTCACCTTATAAAAAGAATAGAACGAAATGTGTTTAGAAAATTGGATAAAATACGGTATTGACGTCATTTTTATGAGATATTTAATGCTTTATACTTTTTTTCTGACCTTCAGGCATGCTATACCTTGTTCCTACTCCGATAGGTAATCTGGAAGATATTACTCTAAGAGCTCTAAAAGTGCTCAAATCTGTAAGCACTATTCTTGCAGAAGATACCCGAACCAGCAAGAAATTACTGGATAAATATGAGATTTCTACTCGTCTCGAGTCCTTTCATGCGCATAATGAACATAAACGATTAGAAAGTATAGTGGAGCGGCTGAGCGCTGGAGAAGAAATGGCCCTTATTTCTGATGCAGGAACGCCAGGAATATCTGACCCCGGCTTTTTGCTTGTAAGAGCAGCTATAGAGGCAAAGGTAGCGATTACCTGTCTGCCTGGTCCTACTGCCATGATACCTGCTATGGTGATGTCAGGAATTCCGTGTGACAGATTTCACTATGAAGGATTTCTTCCCCAAAAGAAAGGGAAGTTGACCAGAATAAAGTACCTCATCAGCTTACCCAATCCTTTTGTCTTATATGAATCTCCCTTTAGAGTTGTAAAAACACTGAAGAAAATACAAGAGTTGGCGGAGTCAGAAAGAAAGGTCTGTGTATCCCGAGAAATCTCAAAAATGCATGAAGAAAACATTAGAGGTAGCCTGGCCGAGGTTATCTCTGAATTAGCGTCCAGATCAGCTATCAAAGGCGAAATTGTAATTATCGTAGATGGCTTACCAAAAAGAAGTAGTAAAAACCAGAAAAATGCCTAGAACATATAAAAGTTATAGAGACTCACAAGTTTCCATCACCCAACTCATGTTGCCTGCCCATTCTAACTTTAGTGGTAGAGTACACGGCGGACATATTCTCAATCTTATGGACCAGATTGCCTTTGCTTGCGCATCCAAGCATTCCTCCAATTATTGTGTAACCGCTTCCGTGAATAAAGTAGACTTTCTCAATCCAATAGATGTAGGTGATCTGGTAACCCTTAAAGCCTCTGTTAACTATACTGGCAATACTTCGATGGTTGTGGGTCTTAGGGTAGAAGCAGAAAATATCCAGCAAGGGCATGTGAAGCATTGCAACTCCTCATACTTCACGATGGTCGCTAAAGATGAAGAGGGTAAAAGTGTGCCTGTGCCTGGACTTATTCTGGATTCGGTAGAGAGTATAAGGCGTTTTGTAAGATCTATCAGAAGAATAGAGCAAGGTAAGGTACGCGTAAAACGTTTTACAGATTCAGAGTTTGAGGTTTCTGAGCATTTGAAGTTTTTGGAGGGTAAGAATGCCAAGTTGGTGTATGAGGTGTAAAAAAATCAATGAAGAGAGCAAAATTGAACGACACTTCTTTTCAAATAATCGTCTTTATAAATTTAGTTTCTTAATAGTTTTCATATCTAGAAACATTTTGCCACTCCCTGGTAATTTTATAAAACCGAAATGACTGTAGTATTTTTCTGCCTCCTTGTCTAAAGGACCTACTATAACTGCAACTGAACCTAATTCATATTCAGATACTATTAGACTACGTTTGAGAGCATCAACTAGAATTTTTCCTCCTAGTCCTTTGCCTTTTAATCTTAAATCTATAGCTAGCCTGCCTAAAAGAGTTACAGGGATATAATCATAGGATTTAGAATATTTTTTTCTTAGACTTTCAGGGACATCGTCATAAGGAATGCTTCCATTTGAAAGTGTATAATACCCTTCTACTGTTTGGTTATCTGTCGCTAAGAGAACAAAACAAACAGCCAATTTCTTCTTTACATCTTGACTGACTTGAGAATGAATATAATGGTTCAATGAGGGTTTGCCACAATCAAAATATTTTCTAACAAATTCTTTTTTTAGCAGCGTTGTAAGGTATGCCACTTGTTAACTGATAGACTTTTTAAAACCCTTTGCTGCTTTTTTCAATGCAGCATTTGGTTCTGATGTTTTGAGCAGCGCTTTGAAAAATATTTCTTTGTCCTTTTCAGAGGACAATATCAGTTTTTCTTTCTCAATGATTGATTCTGCTTTTTCAATTGCTGCTTGTACAATGAATGCACTCAGTGATCTATATCCCGCTGGCTTATAGACTTGCTTTAAGAATAATTTATAGACATTATTGAGTCGTATATCAAGACGAGCTTCTTGGTTAGCTAATTCAGGCTTGATTTCTTTAGTTATCTGTTCAATAGTGAGCATTCTAGCGTCTTTTAATCTAAATGTACGTAAAATATCCGTACATAGAAAGTCTCTAGCTTAGAATTAAAGACAGTAAGAGTTATAAGTAATAGATGAGCATATCTCTTTTCGGCTTATCTAACCTTTCTCTCTGACAGCAAATAAAGTAAACTGGCAAGCCTATATATGCAAATACCTGTTCCCTGTAGCACCCAACGCAGCTTCCTTGACAGCCTCCGTATATGTAGGATGGGGATGACTGATTCTAGCCATATCCTCGGCAGAAGCACGGAATTCCATCAATGCTACAGCCTCCATAATGACGTCAGCGACTCTGGCTCCACACATATGTACACCTAGGATCTCATCTGTCTCTTTGTGGGAGATGACTTTTATAAGTCCAGAGATATCCATGCTTGCTCTTGCTCTTCCAAGGGCTTTCATTGGAAATTTACCCACTTTGTATGGTATTCCTGATTCTTTGAGTTGCTCTTCTGTCTGACCGACACCTGCCAGTTCTGGCCAAGTGTAGACTACGCCAGGTATGAGGTTATAATTGATATGTGGTTTCTGTCCTGTCATATATTCCGCGACGAGGACACCTTCTTCTTCTGCTTTATGTGCCAGCATCATACCTTTGATTACATCACCTATAGCAAAGATGCCTGGTGCTGCAGTTTCTAGGTGGTCTTTGACATTGATACGACCTCTGTCATCGAGAGTGACACCGATGCTTTCTAGTCCAAGATTGTCTGTATAGGGTCTTCTGCCTATAGCGATAAGACAGTAATCCGCTTTCGTCTCCAGCTCCTCTTCGGTGTCTTTTTTCTTGTACTTGGTTGTTACCGTATTGCCTTTAGCTTCTACTGAAGTAACGGCATGGCCTAGATGGAATTTTACTCCCATCTTTTTCATAGACCTCTGTAGCTCCTTGGCTGTGTCTTTGTCCATGCCTGGCAGAATACGATTCTGGAATTCTATAAATTCTACTTCTGTTCCTAGTCTGGCATAGACAGAACCCATTTCTAACCCTATTACTCCAGCACCTATGATGGTCATTTTCTTAGGCAGCTTTTCTATATTAAGTGCTTCCGTAGAAGTAATGATTCTTTTCTTATCATAATTAAATGAAGCAGGGGTTACTGGCTTAGATCCAGTAGCAATTATTGCTTTATCGAACTCTATTTCGGTGGTTTCCTTTTCTCCTTTGACAGATAGTTTGTTTTTGGCAACAAAAGTGCCGTGGCCATGATGGACATCTATCTTGTTTTTATTCATCAGGTAGACGATACCGCCAGAGGTCTGTTCTACAACACCATTTTTTCTGGCGATCATCTGCTTGAGATCTGCTTTAAGTCCAGTGACCTTTACACCATGCTCAGCAAAGGTATGAGCTGCATTGTGGTAGTGTTCGGAGCTGTCTAGCAAGGCTTTGGAGGGAATACAACCTACATTGAGACAGGTACCTCCTAAGGTAGAATATCTTTCTACAATTGCTGTTTTCATGCCTAGTTGGGCACATCTTATGGCTGCTACATAGCCACCTGGGCCTGAGCCTACGACGACGACATCATATTTCATACTAAGACTTATGCTTTGTTAGAATTGTTATTAGAGTTACCAGAAGAAGGTGGTTTAGAACCATCTTTTTTATTCTTGTATTTTCTGGACCCTCTCTTCTTTTTGTTAGACTTCTTGCTTGATTCAGACTTGTTGTCTGATTGCTGTTTTCCTTTTGAGCTTGATTGGGATTTATTACTGGAGTTTCGAGATTTATTTCTCTGGTTACCAGATTTACTTCTTGGTTTATTACTACTGTTTCTACTCTTAGATCTGCGTTTCTTTTTAGTGTTAGGCAATTCTATCTCACCTGTACCATCGTTGAAATCCAGCTCTATATTATCCTCGTTTATTTCTTCTTTTTCCTGAGTATAGACAACTGCGGAAATGTCCTTTATATGTATGCCTTTTTTGTTTAGTTCTAACAGCTTTTTGACTCTTTCTTTGTCAAGGGCCAGCAACGGACCTCTGATATTGTCTTTAGATACAGAATAGAACATTATGCCTTTGAAAATATCTGTTTTGACCAGATTAGCATAACCTCCTTCCAGTTTGATAGTGTCTGCGTTTTTGGGAAACTCTCCTAGGGCAGAAATATAGGTGTCTAACTCATAATTGAGACAGCATTTTAGTCTACCGCATTGGCCTGTAAGTTTGGTTTGGTTGATGGCCAGATTTTGGTATCTAGCTGCAGAGGTATTTACTGTTTCGAAAGTGGACTTCCAGGTAGAACAGCACAACTCTCTACCACAGGTGCCTATACCTCCTACCAGAGAAGACTCTTGTCTAGAGCCGATTTGTTTCATCTCTATTTTGACACGGAATTCCTTGGCGTACATTCTTACCAGCTCTCTGAAATCTACTCTTCCATTGGCCGTGTAGTAGAAAGTCGCTTTTTTCTTGTCTCCTTGATATTCTACGTCACTGACTTTCATATCCAAGTCTAGTGTTCTAGAAATCGCTCTGGCTCTGATCATGGCTTTGGTTTCCATGGATCTGGCCTCTTTGAGCTTTTCGAGATCTCTATAGTTGGCTATTCTGATGACTTTGTAAAGGACTTTTTCTTCGGTGACTTTCTTCTTTTTCATCTGTAACCTCACCAAATCACCGGAAAGACCTATACGACCTATATCGTATCCAGCCTTGGATTCCACCACCACTAGATCACCCGTAATTGCTTTGGAGTGGTCAGGGTTATAGAAAAAAGCCTTTCTGTTTCCTTTCTTAAAGGAGACTTCTACTACATTATATGAGAGGGGATCATGGATATCAAGAGTGGATAACCAATCAAATGAATTTTTCTTATTACAACTGCCAGAAGAACAATGTCCTTTATCTCCACATCCTGTTGGGACTCCCTTTTCCGAAACGGAACACGTACTACAACCCATCTTGTCTTATATGTTGATATTCAGCAAGTTATAGCTTTGGAGCTGTGACTTGAGAATAGATTTATAATGTATTCTGACCACATCGGACAGAAGTGGACCTTTATGGTCTCTTATTTAAGTCACTAAGTTATTGACTTCTGACCTTAAAATGTTATTTATTTCCAAAGACATATGCATCATAAGTGATTTTAGGTTCAAATTTCTTTTGACCTGTCCAGAAGATTTTTCAAAAAGCTGCTGTAATCTCTCTATTTTCTCATGATCTATAATCTTAGTCATTTTCATGGCTGCTGATTTTTCTGTGGCAGTAAGTCTGAGTAGATTTTCATCTCCTATATTCAAAAACAGGAAATATTCTCTAAAGAAATGTAGCCCATATTCTAGAAAGTTGGTGATTTCTTGTCTTCCGGTAGCAGCCAGTTCTTCACTTGCAGCTACCAGCTTCTCAGGATCACCGCTATAGCCAGCCCTCAGCCAGTCTAGGAGCTGCTCCGAGTAGTTCATCTCTACAGTATTCCCAAGAAAACTGGCTTTACGAAGATTGCCAGCTGATAAAAAGGCCAGTTCTTGGGTATCCTCTTCATTCAGGTCATATTTTTCTCCTATATAGCTTAGCATAGAGGCATCATCTACAGGTGCTACGCTGACTATTTGACATCTGGACCTCAAGGTATTCAGTACCTGGGTTCTGTTGTTTGCTATCAGTATTATAATGGTGTCGTCAGAGGGCTCTTCTATGAGTTTCAGCAGCCTATTACCTTCTTTCCCAAGTAGTTCTGCATACCAGATAATCTGAATCTTATAGGCACCCTCGTAGGTCATAAGTCCCAGATTCTTTATGATATGGTTGCATTCTGCCACATTGATATTGGGATTCTTATCAGGAGCTCCTAGGCTGGTCAGCCATTCATTCAGATCACCATAAGGCTGCTCAGCGAGAAAATTCCGCCATTCGATGATAAAGTCTTTGCTTGTGGTCTCAGCTCTAGTGAGCTTATCTTTCTTGATTACAGGAAAGGCAAAGTGGATGTCTGGATGGATGTTTTGTAGTGCTTTACGACAACTTGTGCATTCACCACAAGCATCAGTTGCACCTTTGTTTTTGCATTGTAGGTAGGTTGCAAGGGCCCAGGACAAAGCCAATTTGCCATATCCTTCGCCTCCTGTCAGCAGGATAGCATGCGGGACTCTACCCGAAGATACAATCTTGGAAAAGTAAGCTTTTAGCTCTGTGTGGCCTGGAATATTCTGGAAGGTCATATCAGTCTGCTAAAGTACGATATGAAGATAGAAATCAGTGTAAAAGCTACTTCTAAAGAATAGTCGCTGCAACATTTGTTAGGTGGATTATCTTACTTTTGGTCTCTAGACAAGAAGAATAATGAGAGTATCAATATTTAGAAAAGCCCACTTTAATGCAGCTCATAGATTGCATAACGACCATTGGACTGATGAAAAGAATAAGAAGGTTTTCGGAAAGTGTAATAATCCACATTATCATGGCCATAACTATGAGATAGAGGTGAGGCTGACCGGTGAGTTGGATCAGGAGACAGGCTATCTTTTTGATTTGGGAGAATTAAAGCATATCATCAAAGAGCATATAGAAGATAGATATGATCACAAAAACTTAAATCTAGAGTGCCCTGAGTTTAAGGATGTAAATCCTTCTGCAGAGCTAATCTGCTATAACATCTATCTGATACTGCGAGATATCATAGACGACAAGTTTGATATAGGCATAAAATTATGGGAGACACCACGCAACTATGTGATGTATCCAGCAGAGCACTAAAGTTGTAACTATAGGACCTATTTTCTTCCTTTTGTTTTCCAATGATTGGTAGTGTCCATTCCTCCTTTCTTTTTCTTTTTGGAGTATACTTTGTCTAGTTTATTAGGGCTAGGTTTTTTCTTCTTGCTTGCTGAAGATTTTGATTTCCCTTTTGCTGAGGCCTTTTTTGCTGACACCTTTGATGAGGCAGTCTTTTTTGTGGTTGTTAGCTTTTTTGTTTTTTCTTTCTTTAGGTTTTCTATTCTGTTTTTACTCTTTGCAGGATAGTCCTTTCCTTTTACAGTCTTGAGTTTCTTTTGTTTTTTATTTGGTTTGTCTTCAGCTGGAATTTGTCCTGCTATTACATCATATCGTTCTCCCAAGTCAGGTATGACTACATCGTTGTATCCATTTTTTTTCAGGTATTTTTTAAAGGCCTTTTGTGTATCGTATTCACCGTGGACCAAGTAGATTTTTTTGAGTTTCTTCTGATTACTCATGAAATCTACCATTTCCTTTCTGTCTGCATGGGCAGAAAAGGAGTCCATTGACTTGATAGATGCTTTTACCTGCTTTATTTCTCCAAAAATCTTAAGTTCTGAGACACCTTGTTTTAGCATGCCTCCAGCTGTATCTGGCGAGCAATAACCGACGATTAAGAAAGTGCTTTTTGGGTTTTCGATATTATTGTAAAGGTGATGTCTTATTCGTCCTGCATTCATCATACCACTGGAACTGACAATTACAGCAGGTTTGTTCATGCTATTCAGTTGCTTTGACTCATTGACGCTACGGACATATTTAAGACTGTTAAATCCGAATGGATCTTTGTCTTGCAGCATGTATTCATGCAAGTTGTTATCATAGCATTCTGGATGAGTACCGTAGATATGGGTTGCATTTACAGCGAGAGGGCTGTCTACATAGACAGGAATATTAGGCAATAAACCTGCAGTTTCTAGCTTGTCCATCATATAGACCAGTTCCTGAGTTCTTCCTATACTGAACGCAGGAATGATGAGCTTACCTTTTTTCTCTACACAAGCTTCTCTGAGTATACTTAGAAAAGACTCTGACTGTTCTGGAGGTGTCTCATGTTCCTTGTCTCCATAGGTGGATTCACATATAAGGTAGTCTACCTCTGGCATCTGGACTGGGTCTCTAAGAATCGGTCTTTGTGGACGTCCTATATCTCCAGTAAATCCAAAGCTCACTGTTTCATTGCCTTGTCTTATTCTTAAGGTTACACTTGCACTTCCTAGTATATGTCCTTGGTCTTTAAACATGACCTCGGTTCCATCACAAATCCGAAACCAGTTATTGTAAGTATGGCCTTGGAATCTGTCCATGGCTGGTGCGACATCCTCTGGTTTATATAAGGCAACCCTGAAGTCTTGGTTTTTCTTCTTTCTCTTTTTTCTTAATTTTTGGTTGTACCATTCTACATCCCGCTCTTGTATCTTGGCACTGTCTAAGAGCATAATGGAACATAAGCTTCTTGTCGCATGTGTACAATGGATGGTCCCTTTATATCCTGACTTTACCAGTTGAGGAATTCTACCACTATGGTCTATGTGAGCATGAGACAAGATCATGCAGTCTACTTCCTTAGGGTCAAAATGCCATTGATTATTTAGATCCCAGATATGCTTGCCTTTTCCTTGCGCTAGGCCACAATCAAATAAGATTTTATACCCATTGTCCAAGGTCAGTAGGTGAGAACTACCTGTAACCATTCTAGCTGCACCAGCAAACTTTACATTCATATAGAATATCTTTTTCTTTTCGTTAAGTCTTTACTAGCGCAAGTTAAGGATTTTACATATGAAATATCTCTATACGATCTATAAGGGT
>CAYNJK010000083.1:0-10733 GCA_964397575.1 uncultured Saprospiraceae bacterium | reverse complement strand
GTGTTTAAGTTCTCCTTACCAAGCCCTTTGGTCTAAGTTCAAAACCAACTATATCATATACTCAGATAACCATATTCAAAACCCTTGCGCACTGCGCCTGCTTTCTTACTTACATTGAGCTTTGAATAAATATTTCTTCTATGTGCTCGTATGGTATTTTTACTGATACTGAGTCTTTCAGAAATTTCAGGATTATTCATACCTGTTGCAACCAGATATAAAATTTGTGATTCTCTTTCTGATAAATGTGGTCTGGATAGACCTTCTTGATTAGGAACACTGTGTCGTAACATATTCAATTGGTTTAAAGTATTTTAGTAAGATATAAGTTTGGGGACATATATCTTGATTGTTAAATCTATCATTTGGAGTGAAACAATAGACTACGATTGTTAATTTACTCACATAAAATATGGAAAAAAAGCTATAAAATCAATCTATAGCAAATTTAATGTCCGAGTGGACTTAATTCACCTGATTCAATTCTTAGGTCCATTTTGTTTTTAGATGGTGGTAAAGGACAGGTTGCAAAATCTGTAAAGGCACAAGGAGGATTGATAGCAAGATTAAAATCCAAGGTGGTCTGTTCTCCATTATCAGCCTTTTTAGGATAAATAAATCGTCCACCTCCATAAGAACTGTCCCCATTTGTAAGGTCGCCAAAAATGACAAAAAACTCATCGGTCCCTTCGTCTAATGCTATCAGAGAATAATGCTTGCCCTGCAGCATAAATTCTAGTTGGGCCGCTATAGGAACTGTGCTGGTAATGCCCAAAACATTGGTAATCGATACGGAATCTGACATGGTGGTGGTTCTAACTGTAGCTTTTACTTTGTAGTTATGATCTGCAGGGAAATATGATATACCTTCAAAGTTCATTCTGTTTTCTGACAAGGTATCCTTGAGCCTGATGGCATACCGCTCCCCTCTCTGGAGCACATACCAGTATAATGATTCATGGTTTACAACTGTTGGTGGGTAATCAACTACCACAGGACCTCCCAGATATTCTCCATGCTCTCCATTGACTTCCACACCTTCTACCTTACCGAAGAAGATATCATCTCCTTGCAACTGATAGGCACCTATAGTTTCCGTCTGAGTACGTGGGAAAATTATTGAGTTATCTGCCGTGGCTCCGATAGTATTGACGCCTTCCTCCAGCCAGTGCAGACCTATGACTGACAACCATCCTTGAGGTCCAGTTAGCCTAGCAACACGTTCTTGTCTTGCGGAATCAAGATAACTCATGTATTCAGTGTCTACAGCTAACTGATGCTCAGCAACTGTGCTGATTTTTTTGTTACAAGCTATAACTACTACAAGCAGAGCAAGAAGACTTACTAACCGAATCATATGAGATCTTTTATACTTGCAAGAGCTGAAGCAATACCCTCCGACTTACTACCTCCTGCAGTGGCGAAGAATGGTTGTCCACCCCCACCTCCATTTATTTTCTTAGCTATTTCTTTTACAATGTTTCCTGCATGCAGGCCTTTTTCTTCTACAAGAGACTTGCTTATCATCACCATCAGTTGTGGCTTGCCATTGGATTCCAGACCCAAAGCATATAGTCCAGCACCTAGTTCTTTTTCCATTTCAAACAACATAGTTTTTGCTGCCTTACTATCTCCCAACTCTATTTGTTCAGCTAGATAATTATAGCCTCTTTCTGTAGTTACTTTAGCTTTGAGATCTCCTTTGATGTTTCCAGCTTTAGCGAGTTGTAGCGATTCTATTTGTTTCCTCAGCGCTTTGTTTTCATCTTGCAACTCGGATACTGATGCAACAACATTTTTAGTGTTCTTAAATAGCCCAGTTATAGTTGCCAACTCACCCAACTTATCAGATACATACTTATCCGTCGCCTCTGAAGTTATCGCCGTTATTCTTCTCACACCTGCAGCTATACCTGTCTCACTTATAATCTTAAAACTCCCTAGACTACCTGTCGAATCCACATGACAGCCTCCACACAATTCTCTGGAGTAATCTTTGTCGAAAGTTATCATTCTGACAGTCTCCCCATACTTCTCACCGAAAAGCATCATAGCCCCTGAAGCTTTTGCTTCTTCTATTGCCATAGAACGGTTTTCTTCTAGAGGAATATTTGCTCTTATTTTTTGGTTTACTATTGTTTCTATTTTAGAAATTTCCTCATCAGACAATTTTTCGAAATGAGAAAAATCAAATCTTAGCAAATCCATTTTTACAAGTGATCCTTTTTGCTGCACATGTGTACCTAGCACAGATCTCAGGGCTGCATGCATAAGATGTGTTGCCGTATGATTATTCTCTGTAAGTGTTCTATTTGCAGAATTAATTTCTGCAGAAATAACTTCGTTTATGTTTTCTGGAATTTTCTCCACATAATGTATAATAACATTATTTTCTTTTTTGGTGTCCAGTACCTTAACTTCAGTAGTGCCTACCTTCAGAATACCTGTATCCCCTACCTGTCCACCTCCTTCAGGATAGAAAGGCGTCTTGTCCAAGATAAGTTGGTTAAAGGCTGTTCCTTTTTCTTTGACGACTCTATACTTAAGAGCTCTGACACCAGTTGCAGAGTGATGATCATAACCTACAAACTCAGTATCCGTACCCTCATTTACCACTATCCAATCTCCGGTTTCCTTGGCAGCATCAGCTCTACCTCTTTCTTTTTGTTTTCGTAATGCTGCTTCAAACTCTCTTTCATCTACCCTCCATCCTTTTTCTTCTGCGACAAGTCGTGTTAAGTCAAACGGGAATCCATATGTGTCATATAACTCGAATGCATCTTGACCACTTAAGGTGCCATCATCTATCTTAAGTGCCGATAATCTCTTCAGCCCGTCTTCCAGTGTTCTTAAAAAAGATTTCTCTTCTTCTAATATTACTTTAGTTACAAAAGTCTCTTGGGACTTAAGTTCAGGAAATATATCAGCAAACTGTTCAGACAGCATAGGCACCAAGGTATGAAAGAACGGTTCCTTGATGTTTAGAAATGAATAAATGTATCGTACAGCTCTCCTAAGTATCCTTCTGATGACATAACCCGCTCCTGTATTTGATGGCATCTCTCCGTCAGCAATAGTAAAGGCGACTGCTCTTATATGATCTGTCACGACCCGCATAGCGATATCCGTCATGTTGTCTCCTGTGTAGTCTCCTGTGTACTTTATGCCAGTTTTTTCCTGTAGGTAGCTTATATATGGTGCAAATAAATCCGAATCATAATTTGCTTGCTTCTTCTGCAGTATCATACACAAGCGCTCAAATCCCATCCCTGTATCTATATGCTTAGCAGGCAATTCTACTAGTTGTCCATCAGCTTTTCTGTTGTACTGTATAAAGACCAGATTCCAAATCTCTATAACCAATGGGTCATCCATATTGACCAAGTCTTTTCCTGGACTAGCAGCTCTTTCTTCATCTGACCGAATATCAAAGTGTATCTCGCTGCATGGACCGCAGGGACCTGTGTCACCCATTTCCCAGAAATTATCTTTCTTATCGAAGTAGAGTATTCTGTCTTCATCGACATATTTCTTCCAAATATCTACTGCCTCGTTGTCAGGACTAGTACCATCTATCTTATCTCCTTCAAACACAGTAATGTACATCCTGTCCTTTTCCAGACCATATACATTAATAAGCAGGTCATAAGCGAAGCGTATAGCCTCTTCCTTGAAATAATCACCAAAGGACCAATTACCAAGCATCTCAAACATGGTATGGTGGTAGGAATCACGACCTACTTCTTCTAAGTCATTATGCTTTCCTGATACTCTCAGACATTTCTGAGTATCTCCTATTCGAGTATATTTTGGTTTCTGATGGCCGAGAAAATAGTCCTTGAACTGATTCATGCCGGCGTTGGTAAACATAAGAGTCGGGTCGTCTTTTACAACTATGGGGGCTGAAGCAACTATCTCGTGCTGCTTTGTCTTAAAGTATTCCAAAAAAGTCTTCCTGATTTCTGCTGACTTCATCTATTACATCTTTTATTATCAATAGCAGTAATCTCTGCTTTGATCATATAGGCAAAAAAGAATGCGAAGTTAATTATAAACAAACAGACAAGTGATTCTAGAACATGTCTAGCTGGAGGATTGGGGCTGCAAGTAGTCTGAGTAATAATAAGGACTTAAAATGTCAATTCATCATATTATATTATTTATATATATTTAAACATCTGATTTTATTGAGAATACAGTTTGCAATACTATGATTTACAGTTATAATATATATGAGTTAATAATCTATATAATTTAATATTTTGCAACTTTTTATTTTGAATTATACATCTACAAAGGTATTTTAGCGGCGCATTAAAAACCCTTATGAGCATATCTTCTAATGTTATACCCAATCTAACCTACAATTTGGCTGAATAAGCATGAGAAGAGAAAAATACATTTTTAACACCAATACCCTTCAATACGAAAAGGAAGAAAAGTCCTTAAAGAAAAGTCTTCCCAAACTCTTTGGTTTCTTAGCTCTTGTTCTTATTTGTTCTTTCGGATTATATACTGCAGCCTATACAATTATTCCTACACCGAAGGAAATGGCTATGGAGAGAGAACTCCAGCAAATAGAATATCAGTTCTCATCACTAACCTCAGATTTCGAGAAGATTTCTACAAATCTGGAACAGCTACATACCAAAGACCTAGAAGTACATAGAATGATATTTGGAATGGACCCTATAGATGCATCCATCTGGGAAGGGGGAACAGGTGGTAGTGAAGAGAAAGAATACTTTACTTCTGTTACAAACTCTGAAGAATTTCTGACAGAAGCCAAAGCCAAAGTCAATAAACTAAATTACAAATTAGAACTGCAACGAAGTTCTCTTGATACTATCTATGCACTAGCGAAGCAAAGGGAGGAAAAGTTAGCTTCTATACCATCTATCAAGCCTGTACAAGAGGACAAATTGAAAAGGAAAATGCGCCACATGTCTGGATATGGTATACGAATTCATCCGGTGCACAAAGTAAACAAGTTCCACCGAGGAATAGACTTTACTGCGCCTCACGGGACAGCCATACAAGCAACTGGAAAAGGAGTTGTTATAAGAGTACAAAAGAGACGTACTGGATATGGCAACAATATTATCATAGATCACGGCTTTGGTTATACTACCCTATATGCTCACATGGCTGAAGTTCATGTAAAAAAAGGCGATAAGGTGACCAAAGGACAGATGATAGGAACTATAGGAAATACAGGAACATCTACTGCACCACATCTTCATTATGAAGTGAGAATAAATGACAGACCGGTCAATCCAATTGATTATTGTATGGATGGCCTATCAGCTGAAGAGTACAAAGAACTTGTGCAGAGAGCCGCAGCAGAAAACCAGTCCTTCGACTAAGGACTAAAGTAAAACCACAAACCAACTAATCGTTGTATTCTAGTACTAGAAGGAATATAATGACCAAAACTCGACCATTCACTTACCCAAGTGAATGGTTTTTTTGTAACTCTAGCTAGATAGCCTTGGATTTTCAGGCCAATGAAGCCAACAACAGCCTATACCGTTTCGGCTTGTTCTGACTATGGACTCTAAGGCATTACAGTTTTTAGAAATTCTGTCTTGTACAAGATAGGCTTAGGAAATTCACTTAGATAAGCTTGTCTGATAACATCAAAGGCCGTAACGACGCCTTTCAGCTCATTGCGCAAATTCACAACGGGTAAGGTCTTGAACCGTTTGTCAGCAAATAGCTGTGCAGCTGTGCCTACCTTATCTTTGGGACAGATAGTCAATACATTTTTGTTCATTATATCACTTACCTGTCGTTCTGGATCCTGGTTAGTATTTTCTTTCCAGAGATCATAAGCCGTAATAAGGCCGACAAGCTTTCCTTCTTTTACTACAGGTAATTGCTGAATTTTGTGCTTGAGCATCATTTCTTCTACTTCCTTAAGCGATTGCTCAGGTAAAACGCAGACAGGATTTTTGGTCATAATTCTTCTGACTTCTTGGTTCATCATATCATGATAGTTTTGTTGTCATAATATAAGCATATATTCTTTATGTGGCAATCAATTCAGAATAATAATCTATTATAAAATAGATATCTGATATATTAAGCTGCAATGAAGCAATTACGCAGTATTAATGATTGCTGGGTTAGGCGTGAAACCTACATAAACCATAGTAAGCCCCCAATTATAGATGTCAATATGCTGTGAACATTGCCCTTGGATACAGAGTTTAAAAGATGATACATGTCCTCTAACAATCAGATTCCACCAAGTAATAGCTTATATTTGCGGCCTGATTTAATCTACTGAAGTAAACAGATGAATCCTAACAAACTAATCTATCTAGATAATAACGCCACTACGCCTACTGATCCAAGAGTCGTAGAGACGATGCTTCCATATTTTTCTCAGCATTTTGGTAATGCTGCAAGTAGAAACCATCCCTTTGGCTGGCAGGCTGAGACCGCTGTAGATACAGCAAGAGAGCAAGTCGCCAACCTCATCAATGTGGATCCAAGAGAAATAATATTCACTTCTGGTGCTACTGAAGCAGACAATCTTGCCTTGAAAGGCGTATTTGAGATGTATGCTAAGAAGGGTAACCATATCATTACTCTGAAAACTGAGCACAAAGCAGTCCTGGATTCATGTAAGAAAATAGAGAAGCTAGGCGGAGCAGTCACCTACTTAGACGTGGACAGACAAGGCTTGGTAAATCTAGAAGAACTGGAAGCTGCTATCACAGACAAGACGATTCTGGTTTCCATCATGTTTGCCAATAATGAAACTGGTGTCATTCAGCCTATGAAGGAAATAGGCCAAATATGCGCGAAAAAAGGTGTCCTCTTTATGAGTGATGCCACACAAGCGGTAGGAAAGATTCCAGTAGATCCTAAGGAACTAGGTATACATCTCATGGCTTTTACTGGGCATAAGATGTATGGACCTAAAGGCGTCGGCGCACTCTTTGTAAACAGGAAGAATCCTCGTGTCAAAGTTACATCTCAGATGGATGGCGGTGGTCATGAAAGAGGCATGCGTTCAGGGACACTGAATGTACCTGCTATAGTAGGGTTCGGTAAAGCGGCAGAATTGTGTCAGCAAGAAATGGCTGATGAAGCTAAGAGACTTTCCGGCCTTAGAGACAGATTAGAGTCTGAACTGTGTAAAATAGAAGAAACCTACATCAATGGCAGTACTGAAAACAGAATGCCACATGTAACTAATATCTCATTTAAGCATGTAGAAGGAGAAGGATTAATGATGACCTTCAATCAGCAAATAGGTGTTTCGTCAGGTTCTGCCTGTACCTCTGCTTCTCTGGAACCTTCATATGTTCTAATTGCTCTTGGGTTAGGAGATGATTTGGCTCATAGTAGTTTAAGATTGAGTTTGGGAAGATTTACGACAGACGAAGAAATAGATCAAGCAATTGCCCAAATCGGTGCCGGTGTCAATCATATGAGAGATCTCAGCCCGATATGGGAGATGTATAAAGAAGGTATAGACCTAGATGCTGTGGAATGGAGCGAGCACTAGTCTGGCTGAAGTGAACTTAAATCCTTCTATTTTTGTAAATATTATTAGAAAATAAGACAAATGGCATATTCTGAAAAACTACTAGATCACTTTAAGAAACCTAAAAACGTAGGTACTCTAGACAAAAACAGCAAGTCAGTAGGTACTGGATTGGTGGGTGCACCTGAATGTGGTGATGTCATGAGACTTCAGATAGAAGTAGATGAAGCATCAAATGTTATAAAAGATGCAAAATTCAAGACTTTCGGCTGTGGCTCTGCGATTGCTTCTTCTTCACTGGCTACAGAATGGCTAAAAGGAAAGACTGTAGACCAAGCATTAGAAATAGATAACATGGCTATAGTAGAAGAACTGGCTTTACCACCGGTAAAAATTCACTGTTCTGTTCTGGCAGAAGATGCTATCAAGAGTGCTATAGCAGACTATAAAAAGAAAAATGGAATAGCAGAGGAGGCCTAAGTGCCTACTCTCATTCCCTAAACTATATCTATGTTATTTGTAGCAGATAGCGCAAAAGATAAAATCACTTCTCTGATGAAAGATTCTAAGCTTTCTGAAGATTACTTTGTGAGGGTCTCTGTCACCAGTGGCGGTTGTTCTGGTCTGTCCTATAATTTGGATTTTGATGATACATCACAACCTGAGGATCAGGTATTCGAAGACAATGGCGTAAAGGTCGTTACAGATCTTAAGAGCTTCCTATATCTCTGCAATACCACCTTAGAATTTTCTGGTGGCCTCAATGGAAAAGGCTTTGCCTTTAATAATCCTAACGCCTCTCGTACTTGTGGGTGCGGTGAGAGTTTTGCAGTGTAGTCACATACTAACCTCCCCTAGGGCCTGCTCAAGGCTTCATAATTGCAAGACAAGATAGTTTATCAAGTGCATTTCAGAATCTAGATTTATTTCTGAGTAAATTCAAAGCATAGCCTAGTGCAATGCTTTCTTGCAATGTAGGGTAGCCCAAGATACAAGAGATCACTCTGCTGTTAAATGCTCCAGTATAAGACAACAGCAATTCTGATTTTAGACCACAGATCTACAAACAAACAGCTCCTAGTAGATCATTACTAATCCTTATAGTCCATCTTCAAACAAATCAGAAATACTCTACCATAGGAAATTCCATGATAAATCCTACATTACATATATTACACTTTGTGTACTGAAGACTGCCGATCTAAAAATATAATCGTACACTATCCGAACAACAGACTCCACTTAAAACTTGTATCTAAATTCATGAAATATTTCCAAATAATTATATGTTTATTTCTTCTTTATGGCAACGTGAAATCTCAGGATTGCTATGGTATATATTATACTCTAGTAACAAAAAGCAGTGAAGATTCTACAACATTAGCCAACTACTTAGAAAAAAGCAATTCTGGTTATATTAGACAAAGCGGCAAAGAGTTTGTATCAGACGAACCTGTATATATATGCGATGATACTTACGTAGTTCATTTTTCTGAAAGTGATTCGTTGTTCTTTGATGCATTAAACTTGGAACAATACAAAATCAAAGACACTGAATTTATAATCGTAAATAAACAGTCCACATATAATCCGTCAAAAGAGTATTTGAAATCAAGAAACAGGGATTTTACCCCACACATTGATAGTACAAAAGATATTAATGGTGTTGAATGCATTTTGATTAAATCGGATACAAAGAAATATTGGGTAACTCCAGAATTACCATTTATAAATCACCAATTCGACAAGGTCGTTTTACCTGGAATGGTTCTAGAATATGCTACTTCTACGGTAATTGAAAATCAAATTATTGATATCATTGTTATACTGAAACCAAAAAAACAATTATGTCCTGAACGGTTTGAATATCTTAAAGATAAATACAGAAGTATAAAGTATCCAGATAGCAGAATTAGTGGTGATTCGATTTATAAAACCAAGTTTAAAGATTCGGATTTCGTATTACTAAATACCATAATAGATTCAGAAGCTGAAAAAAGACTTCAAAGGTTTAAGGAGAACAATCATGGGAAACAAACAATGTTTAATGACAAATTTATCATTGTCGGAAAATTTATTTATGACATTAATAACAAGAGATTATTCGAATACACTTGGGACAACCTATTTGTAGAACTGTCTTTAAAACAAGGAAGATTCTCTAGAAGCGAAGATATAAGTTGGCGATTTACTGGAAAGTCTAAGTTCATAAATGGTTACAAATGCAGCGAAGTAAATATATTTAGTGAAAGAAATAAAGATGGCATCAACATCTTTACTTCAGATGAATTCCCAAGTTGTCCAGAGCACCAGTTTCCTAACGACTTGCCAGGATTTGTAATGGAGTATGTTTTATATTATACAGGTGATGTAACAGACACAATAAAAATCACAACTGATCTGGAAAAAATAAAAATGGACAAATACTTTGTACATGACATTGATAGACTTACTTCTGATCCTTTACTCTACCCTAAAAATAATCTTAAAGTACCAAAGGATGTCGATGAAAAGCTAGTTAGCAAAATAAATCTAACGATGCATGGACATTTAAAATTTATTTCCCCCATAAGCTATATACGAAATATTTATGACCCAAAAATAAACTTAGAAGCTGTAGAGAATTTACAATATTCTCTCAATTCCGCAACCATATTTGAATTCACTACAAATGAAAATAATACACTTGACTATAGGAGAGGAAAATCTGATTCGACCCAGTTTCAAATTAAAATCGAAGATATCAAAGGAGTACAAAAAATAACAGAAATAAAGGATCTTACAGAAGATGGCCCCAGATACAGTATACAAGGAGATACTATTTTCTACAATAATTATGAATATTATGTCTTTGAAAAGAATAATAGAATCGTAAAAGAATTTGAGCAAGACAATACTCTTTCAAGTAAATACACATACAATGAAAGTGGACTTTTATTATCAATAGAACATTTTAAATATCATATTAAATCTAATTATTACTATAACGCCAAAGGGCAACTGAAAACCAAAACTCAAGAAAGAGAGAATGAGGACAGCTCTACGATAGAGTATGAGTATGACTCAAACGGACTTCTTTATAAATCCACAGAAGTTAGAAATGACAATATCATAAATGGTGAATACAGATTTGGTATTAGTAAAATCGACTTAGGCTATGAGGTAATATCTGTCAGTAAAATCGATGAAGAAGAGCTTGTAACAATTTATGAATATGACGAAAGATTAAATT
>CAYNJK010000082.1:0-10745 GCA_964397575.1 uncultured Saprospiraceae bacterium | reverse complement strand
CCCTATGACATTATAGATGGTCTACTCGTTATAAACCCAATTAAGAGGTAGGGGCGCTTTCATTCTTCTTTTGAAGTCGTAAGAGACGATCTGTTGATTGGAGATGGCGACCAGTTTATCTTGCTGCTCGCTATAGATCTTGGTTTCTAGAACTATACGATCATCGAGAATCTCTTTACGATTTACACCAACTAATACAGTGTCTGGATAAGTTACAGGACGGATATACTTACAATCTATCTTAGCAACCACTGGACCTACATTGTCATCGTTTGATAATTTGCCATTATTGATACTCATAAAATAGGCTATTCTGGCGGACTCTACCCATCTGAGGTAGATGACATTATTGACATGTTGGGCAGCATCCATGTCTCCCCACTGCACAGCTATTTTCTTGATAATCCTAAAATCTTCCATGGAAATAATTTCTTAGCAAATTGAAGTCTAAAGATATAATATCTAATCGTAAGGAACGGTTATTGAATTCCTCACTATTGCGATTTGATATAAATCATTATAACTTGACCATAGGAGTTCAAAGGAACCCCTTAGTATTACTAAAATTACTAAACTAAAAATAGAATATGGATATTAAAGTAGAAAGAGGAGAAGTTATAGAAGGAACCAACTACTTCGAGACGTACGCAAGAGAAAGTTTACAAAAGTATTTTAGAAATTATCCATTTATCGAATCTATCAAAGTCTTCTTCAGAGGGAAGAATCATCCTTACAAGAAAGTAAAACTTCAAGCACGACTTAAAGGCAAAGATATCTTTGTAGAGGGTCGTGGCCAGAGACATGACATGGCTATAGACGCTGCTTCTAGTAAGCTGAGATCTCAGATGGAGAAGTATAAGACGAAGCACTATAACAAGGCGTCTTAATTTAAATAAATTGAGAAATTTAAAAGCGAAATTGGTTTCAACTGATTTCGCTTTTTTCTTTGGTCTTATTTAAAGATGCAAAAATGACAATTAGAGAAATACAGCCCTCTGATTCTCAGGCGGTAGCCACACTAATCAGATCAGTTATGACTGCTTATGACTGTGTCGGCGAGGGCTATTCCATACATGATGCAGAGGTAGAAGACATGTATGCTGCCTATAATCAGCCCAAGGCGGTTTACTATGTCTTGGTCGATAAGCACAAAATCTTAGGTGGTGCAGGCATTGCCCCTTTGCAGGGCGGTAGGCCAGATATCTGTGAGCTGAGGAAGATGTACTATTATCCAGAGGCTAGAGACAAAGGGCTAGGCAGTAAGATGCTGGATTTGCTCCTCCAAGAAGCCAGAAACAAAGGGTATAAGCAATGCTACCTGGAGACTGTAGACAGGATGGCTGCTGCTAATAAGCTATATGCGAAGTATGGCTTTGAGAAACTGAGCGCCCAGCAAGGCCAGACTGGTCACAGCGGCTGTGATAGTTATTATGTGAAACAACTATAAAGTTCCTTTTGTAAAGACATTTGACTGCTGATGCTAATCTTGTGATAAACTACTAAGATCCTTCATTGCATCATCACATTCTTGAATTAATCTAGTCAAATTTTCTACCCCTATGCTATTAGATACATTTTCAAACTTATTGTCCTGTAAATCATATATATAGTTAGCAATTCTATTGAAATCTGCCTTAGCTAACACGGGCTTTGCAACTATTAATGCTTTACTCAGAACTCTGACTTCAAGGGGTGAGGAGTAGTTAGTAAGCTTCAGTAAACTTTCAGCTACAGCAGGTATATCTGTATTGTTTTTGTTTAATAGAAAATGCTCTAGACTCATATAAAGAATCAATTGTAAATCTGCCTTAGCTTGAAAATTTAATTCAGTTGGCGAATCTTCAAGAATCTTATTTGCCATTTCATTCAGCTTCTTAATTCCTTCTTCAGTATTTGATTTGCTGTAATTAAAATGTATGTACGTCAATTCTCCAATTATAGAAGTACTATAATTAGGATTTAAGATCTCTTGAATAACGTATTGAAATGGACTTTTATCTTCTTTACTTTTTACGCCATTTTTAAAATTACTGGATTTCTCCAATGCTTCTTGTGTAGGAGTGGGAAATAAATTTTCCTTATTGCCACAACTTGAAAAAATAAAGGATAGCACTGTTATTAATAGTATTAAGTTCTTCATAATAATTCTATTTTTTTGCGAGGGTTAAATGCTAGTTAATGCTAGTTCGAGTCAGATCCTTGTGCTTTTTGCATGAGTTTGTTCTGTATAAGTTAGTGGATTGTTTTGAATTTTCAAAAATGCTCAAACGAATTTTTAGACATTGCAATTAGATTTAATTATTAATTAGTATGTTCATCAATATGAAACATCTAGTTATATTTTGGGTATGTATTTGGATAATTTGCGCATCAGCAGCTGCACAGAACGTTGTTCCCATCTTCGAAGAGGGTGAGGCCCAAGTCATAGACGCCTTCAAGGATACGGACAACTGGATTTTACATGACCTTTGGGTAGAAACAGATTTTGATTCGGATGGAGATGGTCGAAAAGATCGTATGCATGTGGATGTAACACGTCCTGTACATACCGATACTGAAGGGCTCCAGTTACCGGTAGTCTATAATACCAGTCCCTACTTTGCAGGTATAGCTTCAGGAACAGATTTTTTCTGGGATGTCAGACATGAGTTGGGCGAGGCACCACCGAAGAGAACCGTTGCACCGGGAATCAAAAGAACAGGAGCAAGGCCTTCCATCTCTAGAGGGCATATCAAAGAGTGGTTGCCGCGAGGCTATATAGTAGTGCATTCTTCTTCGCCGGGAACGGGCTTGTCAGACGGTGCACCGACTATCGGTGGTGAGAATGAGTCCATGGCACCGCAGGCCGTCATAGAATGGTTGTGCGGACGGCGCAAGGGCTATACAGAAAGGGATGGAAACGAAGAGGTGGAAGCTTACTGGAGTACTGGCAAAGTCGGTATGATAGGCACCTCTTATAATGGAACCCTTCCCATAGCGGCCGCCTGTACAGGTGTGGAAGGGCTAGAAGCTATCATTCCTATCGCGCCTAATACTTCTTATTATCACTATTACCGCTCACATGGCCTAATCAGACATCCTGGTGGCTATCTGGGTGAAGATATAGATGTGCTTTACGATTTTGTGCATAGCGGAGATGAAGACAAGCGGGCAAGAAACAATGAAGTGGTCAGGGACACAGAAATGGCCGAAGGCTTGGATAGAGTAAGTGGGGACTATAATGCTTTCTGGGAAGACAGAGACTATCTCAATAAAATGGACAAGTTCCAAGCAGCCTTACTAATGTCACATGGATTTAATGACTGGAATGTCATGCCAGAGCACAGTTATAGGATATACAATGCAGCTAGAAACAATGGAGTAGATGCCCAGATTTTTTACCATCAGGCAGGACATGGGGGACCACCACCACTGAAGATGATGAATAGATGGTTTACCAGATATCTGCATGGTATAGAAAATGGGGTGGAGGATGAGCCTAAGTCTTGGATAGTAAGAGAAGATGACAAACGATCTGATCCTACGGCCTATCCAGACTACCCACATCCAGAGGCACAGCCGGTAGACTTGTACTTAGAAGCTGGTGCGCCTTCTTATGGCGCTTTGACGACTACACGGAACCCAGGAGCAGAGACGGAGACTATAGTGGATAACTTCTCCTTTTCGCCACAGAGCCTTGCGCAAGCAGAATATACCAATCATCGCTTACTGTATCTGACACCTGAGTTGAAGTCAGATGTCCATATCAGTGGTATTGCAAAAGTCGAAATCACTCTTTCTTCTAACGTAGAAGCCGTCAACCTGTCTGCGTATCTTATATCCTTGCCATGGAATGAGGGACGCCGAGCTAAGATTACTGACAACATAATCACCAGGGGCTGGGCTGATCCACAGAACCACCGATCACTTACGGAATCAGAACCACTCGTACCAGGCAGAAAATATACTGTCGAATTTGAACTACAACCGGACGATCAGATTGTCAAGGCAGGCCAGCAAATAGGCTTGATGATATTTTCTAGTGATAAAGATTTTACTATTTGGCCGGATCCGGGGTCTGAGATTACAGTGGACCTCGACGGTACTAAGATTAGTATTCCGATTGTAGGAGGGAAGACCGCATATGATAAGGCAGTAAAAGGCTAGGTATAGACCTGTAGGCGTAAGCTTCAAAATGTATGAAAATACATGCCTTAAGACTTAAAATAGGCTATAAGGACTGAAAAATGATACATTGTGTTGCTAATACGTGATAAATGCCATAACTTGTATGAAAAGTAATACCTAATAGTAATTATATCTACTTAATGACTGATAATTCATACAATAATTGGGCGAGAAAGAGCGATAGTAACATAGAAAAGGACATCGGCCTATTCATCAGAGAGATACGACAAAGACAAAAGAAGACACAAGCTGAAGTTGCAAAAGAAGCGGATATAAGCAGATCTACCTTGAGCCTCCTCGAGAAAGGTGAAGCAGGGAACATCACAACCTTGATAAAGGTACTCAGAGTCCTGGATCAGCTTAATGTCCTGCAAGGCTTTGAAGTTATTACTCAGATTAGTCCATTGGCACTGGCTGAGATGCAAGCAAAGAAGCTGCAACGTATTAGAAAAAAGAAAACTCCTGAAGCACCTAATTCTGCCTGGTAATGCATACAGCCTTCGTAAATATATGGGGCATAAGGATCGGTGCCGTTGCATGGGATGAGACTAGGCAACTTGCCAGCTTTGAGTACGAGCCAGACTTTTTACAACACGGATGGAATCTGTCTCCTATCAAAATGCCAATAGCGAAGGGGACCCAAATTTATACCTTTCCAGAACTCAGACCAGGAAGAAACAGTGAGTTCGATACCTTCAAAGGATTGCCGGGGTTGCTGGCAGATATGCTGCCTGATAAATATGGAAATCAACTTATCAATATCTGGTTGGCACAACAAGGTCGTCCAGCAGATTCTATGAATCCTGTAGAGCAACTTTGCTTTATAGGATCTCGAGGTATGGGCGCTCTAAAGTTCGAACCCTCTGCATCCGGTGCAACCAATTCAAGTAGCACTATAGAGATAGAGAGCCTTGTCGATATCTCTAGACAGATGCTAGAAAAACGAGAAGCATTTGCCACAGATCTTAGTGCTGATGAAGAACAAGCTGTAATCGATATCCTCAAAATAGGAACCTCTGCTGGTGGTGCTAGACCAAAGGCTGTTATAGCCTATAACGAAACTACAGGGGAAGTCAGATCAGGTCAGACAGCAGCGCCACAGGGATTCGATCACTGGCTCATAAAGCTGGATGGCGTCAGCGAGGTACAATTCGGTGATACCCAAGGTTATGGTAGGGTGGAAATGGCTTACTATACTATGGCCCTAGACTGTGGCATAGATATGATGCAGTGCCGACTGCTGGAAGAAAATGGCAGAGCCCATTTCATGACTAAGCGATATGATAGAGAGGGTGGTAGTACCAGACATCATGTACAGACTTGGTGCGCCATGGAGCATTATGACTTTAATGAGATAGGCAGTTACTCTTATGAGCAACTCTTTCAGACCATGCGACAATTGCGACTGGACTATCAGGAAGCGGAGCAGATGTATCGAAGAATGGTCTTCAATGTTGTGGCCCGTAATTGTGACGACCATACCAAAAACTTTTCATTCCGACTCATCAAGGATATGAAATGGACACTGGCACCCGCCTATGATATCTGTCATGCTTACAGACCAGACAGCTACTGGGTAAGCCAGCATGCACTTAGTATCAATGGAAAGAGAAAAGCACATACACGTTCCGATTTGCTTGCAGTAGCACGGTCTATGAATATCAAATCAGCCGATAAAATCATAGATCATATAATAGAAATTGTCAGTAAATGGAAAGACTATGCTATAGCACAAAATGTGGAAACGCGTAAAATGAAGGCAATTACTAAGACTCTGGTGCTGGGATTGTGACTATATGAAGTAATGCCTACATGAACCCTTCCCCCAGCCACCCGTTTAATTTCTATGGCATCAAAAATCCTCATTGCTGGTGGCTCTGGTCTCATCGGTAGTAGACTTACAGAATATCTTCCGCAGGAAACAGAAATACATATTCTTTCCAGATCAAAAAAGACAGACCAAGGTCGTAGTAAATATTTCCAGTGGGATACGGATGCGGGTACAATGGACCTTGCTGCCCTAGAAGGCGTATCTGTAGTCATCAATCTTGCAGGCGCAGGTGTCGCAGATAAGCGGTGGACAGCAGCCAGAAAGCACGTGTTGCTAGAAAGCAGAACCAAAAGTATAGAAACCCTAGCAGCTGGTATCGGGCAATCACGTGCTAGGCCGGAGCTCTATGTGGGCGCCTCAGCGATAGGTTATTATGGCCATACAGCAGACAAGATCAAAGTCGAGACGGACGGCTCGGGTACTGGTTTTCTAGCTGAGCTTACTCAGAAATGGGAAGCTAAGCAAGAGCTGATATATCCACTGGTAGAACGCAATGTACTTCTGAGAATCGGTATTGTATTATCTAAAAGAGGAGGGGCCCTCAAGGAAATGCTTAGGCCTGCAGCTCTAGGCGTCTACGGATATTTTGGTAATGGAGAAGCTTATTACAGTTGGGTACACATAGATGATATCTGCAAGATGATTGTTGCCAGTATGCTGGATGACAACTATGACGGTATCTATAACGCCACTGCTCCAGAACCTCTGACTATCAAAGAACTGATAAAGTCGGTAAAGCAAGCTAAAGGTGGACTAGGATTAGTTATGCCCGTTCCTTCACTTGCACTTAAGTTGGGACTGGGAGAAATGTCATCTATACTTACAGACAGCATGAGAGTATTACCCAAACGATTGTTGGATGAAGGATTTACCTTTGACTATCGAGAGCCTGTACAAGCCATTAAAGATATATTAGAGCGGAAAGTATAGCTTAGTCCTCGAAGACTTCTATGTTCTTTTTGGCCATAACCAAGTCGGTAAACTTACCCTTGAATCTGGTTGCTTTTACAAGGTGATTATCTATCCAGTGGTAATTGCCACCTCTAGGTTTTCCCATGAGCATTCCATGATACTTAAACCCATGTTTTGCTAACCATGCTTCGGTAACTTCTCTGTGATCCTCTGTTCTGGATGTAAAGAAGGTAATGATATGTCCTTCGTCGTACCACTTATTTAAGATTTCTAGGGCATCTGGATATACCTCGGCGGTAACCATTCTTTCAGGTTCTTCGTTAGGAATATCATCACAGATAGTACCATCTATATCTATTAGGAAGTTCTTGGTGTCTCCAGAAAGTACTGGACTAAGCGAATTCCCATGCTCATCTTTAAGAACATTAAGTTTTTTCGACATCAGAATGTAATTTTATTATTGGCTACTTTTTTTGATAGCTCAATTGAAATTAATGTAGTCTTCAGGATTGACCGCCACACCTTTGTTCCACAGCTCGAAATGTACATGTGGACCACTGGTAAGAATTCCAGTATTCCCGATTATGGCTATGGCTTCTCCGGCTTTGACGGATTCTCCTATTTTCTTGAGTAGTACAGAATTGTGTTTATAGACTGAGATGAGGTTGTTGTCATGCTGTATGCTGATGGTGTTTCCGGTTTTGACCGACCAGTCAGAAGTGACGACAACACCATTTAGAATACTTTTGACCGGACTATCTTTCTCTGCGACGATATCCACGCCAAAATGTTTGTTATCTATATCAAATGCGGCACTGATCTCTCCTTTGAGAGGGCTGCTAAAATAATAATGTTCTAGAGAGAAATCCATAGATGAAGAGGGGTAATTTGGGCTATTTGTTAGATAATTTTCACTATTTCCGCCTTTTTGCCCAATATTGTCAACTGCGATATCGGATGGATTTAGCATATTCTTTAGACCATTAGTATAGATTCTTTGGTTATCTAACTCGGTTTCTATTTCAGATAACTTAGATAGAAGCTCCATATAAGTTCTATTATTTGTTACATCTGCATAGCCTGGAACAAGGAATCTGAGTGGTGTAAATGAGATCAGCGCTGCCGATAGGAGTCCTATCAAAAGGATGAGAAAACTGGAACCCAGCAAAACACCTAGCGGAGATACTTTTGTAGATCGGACTTCGCCTAAGGTATCATCGTCTATGAGGACCAGACGATACTTGTCCATGAGCTTTTCTTGGAAGGATTTTTTCTTTTCTACTGATTCTGCCATTGATTAGTACTTTGGGTAGTAGCGACTTCAAAACTACTGCCGACTAGCTTAATAAGCACTTTTTTTAACCACAATTCTCGTAAGAGCGGAAACAAAGATGTATTTGAGAATATTGTCTTGCGTATGTATTTGGTTATCAATTATTTACACATATGACTATCTGTAGATTTTAGGACAGCAGTACTTTATTCATCCATTTGCTTTTTCTTTGCATTAGCCCCTAGGAATAATATATAGGAGATACTAGACAACAATTCGATTTAGATATAATATCAGAAACAGCTAAGTCGTTTAATACCAGTAAATTAACTGCATGCTGGCGGACTTATTTTCCAAGATTCTGCCACGTATAATCGCAAATACAATAAGTTGAAAAAGATAATTAGCATATCACCCTTGATACTTGGCCTGTTACTTGTTTCAGGCTGTTCCACTACTAAAAAGAAAAGTGATGTCGGTGCAGTGAAGAAGCTGTACCACAATACGACCTCCAAGTATAATGGCTACTACAATGCACAAGAGATTTTTAATCTTACTATGCTGCAAATAAAGGATGCCCATCAAAATAACTATAACAGAATTCTATCAGTCTATGATTACGTAGACATGGAAGATCCAAAGTCCATTACTCCTGATATGGACAAGGCCATAGAAAAGGTAATTACAGTTGCGACCATTCATGAGCTCGGTAATTATGTGGATGATTGCTATGTCCTGATGGGTAAAGCCCAATATCTCAAGCAAGATTATGCCTCGGCAGAGGAGACTTTCCAGTTTTTTGAAGAGGAGTTTGATCCGAAAAATCCTTACGGTCGAGAGTATACGAAAGCAAAACTGAAGAAGAAGTCTTCTAAAGAGAGAAAAGCAGAGCAGAAAGACAAAAGAAAAGAATCTGAACAAAAAGCGAAGGATAGGGAAAAGGAAAGAGAAGATAGAGCCAAGCAAGAAAAAAAGGCACGTGAAGCAGAAAGTAAGCTAAGGAAAAAACGATCCAAAGAAAGAAGAAAGAGAGGCAGCTCTAGAGTTTCCAAAAAAGATGCTGATCCGAAAGAAAGATTGACCAGCGAAGAAAGAGCAGAGCAGAGGGAGTTAGAGAAAGAAGAGAGGAAGAAACAAGAAGAGGAAGAATCATATGCAGCTGAAAAGAAAAAACTTCAAGAAGAAGAAGAAAGAAAAAAGCAAGCACAGGAAAGACCTCAAGGTGAGGGTGGTGTCTTCAAGAACAGAACTGGCTTCTACGAAGGTCTTTATTGGCTGGCAAGAACTTATATAGAAACGGAACGGTACTCCTCAGCTAAGAATGTCTTTGAACGACTGGAAACAACTCCCAGTCTCCATGAAGATGTAGTCAATAAGATTCCTGCAGCAAAGGCCCACATGTTTATGCGTAGTGGAGAGCTAGACGAGGCAGTTATACATTTGGATAGAGCCATAGAACTAGAAAAAGATAGGGATCTTAAAGCCAGATATTCATTTATCAAAGCTCAGATATACGAACAGAAAGGCAATACAGGTTCTGCTTATGCAGAGTATACCAGAGCCAAAAAATTCAGTCCGCATTATGAAATGAAATTCAATGCCGAACTGAATGAGCTAAAGTTGTCTTACCGTACAGGAAAAATTTCTAGAGATAAGGCTATAAGCAAACTAGATAGAATGTCTGGTGAAGAAAAGAACCAAGAGTATCTGGATCATATATACTTCACTATGGCGCAAGTAAAACTAGACGCTAATGAAGTAGAAGGGGCTATAGCAGATTTCAATGCTGCTATAGACGCATCTGGAGGAAATAAAAATGTAAAGCTGGAAGCCTATTACAAGCTTGCGGAGCTACTGTACGAACAAGCGTATTACGAAGAGGCAAAAGAAAAGTATGATGCGACACTTAAGCTTATGCCACTTACGGATGAACGTTATAAAAACGTAAAGAGGCTATCTGAAGGACTAACGGATATTGCTAAGAATATCAATGTGGTCAAATTACAAGACAGCCTCATAAGACTCAGCCTAATGTCAGATGAGGACCTTAGAGACTATGCGGTAGAAGCGATAGAAGAAATGAAAGCCTCTGGTGGTGGCGCTGAGCCTGAGCCTAGAGTGAAAAATGTTTTTGCTAGTGGTGCCAATAGATCACTGGGCTTAGCTCGAAGTAGCTTTTTTGCTTATAATCCAGCAGCCTTAGAACAGGGTAAAAGAGAATTTGACAAGATATGGGGTGACAGAAATCTGGAAGATAACTGGAGACGATCATTGCGTTCCAATGCAAGTATCTCGGAAGCAACTGGCTTGTCAGAAGTAGAGGAAGAAGAGGTCACTGTGTCAGATCAAGAGATTAATGAATTCTTGAGAAATGTTCCCCTGTCTGCAGCTCAGAAAACAGCAGCTAATATCAAAATTCAGAATGCACTTTTCGAGTTGGGAATTCTCTTTAGAGAGAGACTTAGAAATTATGATAGATCTATAAGTAGCCTCGAGCGACTGGTAAGAGAGTATCCAGAATTTTCCAAAAGAGATGAGGCACTATTCTATCTATATCTGTCG
>CAYNJK010000081.1:0-10771 GCA_964397575.1 uncultured Saprospiraceae bacterium | reverse complement strand
TTGTAATGCTACTATAGATAATGTAGCCTTTTTGGTGACCAGAAGAAACAATGAAATAGCAGGCTCTGTCGTGGACGAAACTATAAACCTCCGATTCGGTAATTTCTTCCCATCACCCGTTAATGCAGCTGTTGCTACTCCGTGGGAGAATAATACCTTGGGTTTTGAGACTTTCAGGTATGATCCTCCTGGAGGCTGGGGAGTAACCCTAACTCCAGAGTTGATAAATGATTTACGTCTTGGACTATTAATGACAGTAGAGAATACTTCTGCGACCAGTGTAGGTATGCCTCAGATAGATGCTATAGAAATAGAAGTATGTTACACTGTAAATGGATCTGAACAACCACCATTGACTGCTGTGGTAAATACCTTAAGTGATAATTTGTGTGATCCTTTAGGCACTGGAGGTATAGAAATAGTTGCAACTGGGGGAAGTGGAATGTACGAGTACAGTATCGACAATGGAATTACCTACCAAAGCTCAAACATCTTTCCTGACCTTAGCTCTCAGACCTATTCTGTAAGAGTAAGAAATACAGACATGTCTTGTTCTACTAATATAGGCAACAGATATGTCGGTTGTAATGATGGTCCACTTCTACAGGTGGGTGATGCTATTTATAGTTGCCAGCCAAATGGTGGAAATTCTGTAACCTTAGCGATAGACAGAATACAACCGCTCAATGATTTATACAATGCTGGGCAGTTTTTCCAAGATGTTTCGCCTCAGTTACAAGGCCAAGCATTTACCTGGACAACTCTCGAGTTAGGAGGCCCTGTGTATGCAGTTGCATTGGATGAAAACAATAACATATATACGGGAGTATCATCTTTATTTAATCTTATAGTGCCAGTTACCTCTGCTGACCTCATTGCGATAGATGGAGTTACTGGTGTTCCTACGGTTATTGCTTCCTTACCTGGCACTACCGGTGTAGGGCAGATAGAATATGATCAGAACTGTAGTCAGCTTTTTGCTGCCAACATGGAAGATGGAACGATATATAGGTATTCTACTACGGGGACCTTATTATCTTCTTATGACCCTCTCATGCCAGATGATGGGGTTCCTGGACTGGCACCTATCGGTGAAGTGATAGCTGGTATGGCACTAAACCCTGCAGACAACAGATTATATTACTCTGTCTGGGCCAATGACCTTTCAGATACAGGACAGAGGAATGTAATAAGGTCCATAGAGATAGATCCTGTTACTTGTGATTTTGTTCCTGGGACAGATATATTGGAGGTAACGATGCCTTTTATCAGCGAGCTAGAATCAGGAGGTATAGAAGCCACACAAAATTATAGCATGCCAGTTTTCGATATCGAGTTTAATGATGCAGGGACAATAATGCTACTTGCGGAATCTGGTTATGATTATGATTTTCCACGTACGGTTGCTCACCAATCTCGTCTACTAAGGTATGATGGGTCTACCACAGCTTGGGGTCTAGTAAATAATCCACCAGCAGGAAATGCATCTTTCCAATATGAAATAGGAGGACTTGCAGATGGCAAGAACTCTCTAGGAGGAGTAGACTTTGGTTATGCAGGTATAGACGGAGGTGGCTGTGTTGCAGACGATGAGAGTTTTGTTGTTTCCATAGGTGATGCACTTACTGGAGCTAATTGTTCTGTGACAGGATGCCTATACGGTATTCAATATCTACCAGTAGAAGGTGGAAGGCCTGAGAATTCTGTTCTCGTTGATTTGGCCAGAGCTCCCACTAGTCAGCAAAAAGGATTTTTTGGAGATGTAGATGTTGTCAGTGGTTGTTGCCCTTGTGCCTGTCCGACTATAACACCTACTCTAACCCCAGCCAGTACAGATCTCTGTGCAGGTGACATGATTACGGTTTGTGCCAGTAGCATAACTGGAGGGACTGGTCCTTATACCTACTTGTGGGATACCGCAGAAACAACTGACTGCATAGATGTAAGTCCCTTAGCTACTACTACCTACTCTGTAACTGTTACAGATGCTATGCTTTGTACCGGAGAAGGAGATATAGAAGTTACAGTTGCTCCAGCACTGTCTCTGGATAATGTGGCAGCAACTGACGACACCTCATGTCAGGCAGACAATGGTGCTATTACAATTACTGCCACAGGTGGAGAAGCACCATTGACCTTTAGTATAGATGGAGGAACGACTTTTCAGGTGAGCAACATGTTTGCAAATCTAAGCGCAGGTAATTATGATATAGTTGTAGAGGATGACTTTGGATGTACTGTCTCTGGAATGACTACTTTGGTTTTTACTAACTCGCTAATGATTACTAATGTTAGTGCAGTAGATAACACTTCTTGTGCGACAGCAAATGGCTCCGTAACAATAACAGCTTCCGGTGGCACAGCACCTTTATCTTACAGTATAGATGGTGGACTTACCTTCAATTCTAGTAATATATTTACAGGAGTGGGAGAAGGTGCACTTGATATTGTTGTAGAAGGAGCCCTTGGATGTACTGCAACAACTATGGTTATGATATCTGGCCCTGATCTTCCAGTGATAGATGATATAGTCACAACAGCAGATACGGATTGTCTTATAGATAACGGTACTATTACTTTAACTGCCTCTGGAGGTACAGCTCCACTTATGTATAGCATAGACGGTGGCCTTACTTTTAATGCTAGTAATGTGTTCACTGGTTTAGCTGAGGGCAGTTTTGGAATTTTAGTAGAAGATGCATTCGGCTGTACAGCTTCTAGCTCAGTTACCTTGACTGGTCCGATGTTACTAACTATAGATGATATAGACACTACAGATGATACTGATTGTGAAATAGATAATGGAACTATAGAGATTACAGCTTCTGGAGGCACTGCACCATTTTCATATAGTATAGATGGAGGACTTACTTTTAATTCTAACAACTTATTTACGGGCCTAGTATCAGGAAGTTATGATATAGTAGTACAGGATGCGAATGGATGTAGTGATACTGAATTCGAGACTTTGGATGGACCGATGTCTTTCTCTGCTACTTATGTAGTAACTAATGATTCAGATTGCGATAGAGATAACGGCTCTATAACAGTTACGACGAGTGGAGGTGCAGCACCATTTATGTATAGTGTAGATGGAGGCCTAAGTTTTGGAACAGCCAATGTAATACCTAATCTTGCTGCAGGATTATACTCGGTTGTAGTAAGAGGCGCTGACAATTGTACAGCTATGAGCACTCAAGAGGTACTAGGACCTGATCCTTTGGTATACAGTTCTAGCGTAACTAATCCTTCTTGTGGAGCACCTGGAAATATATCTATAAATCTTACCGGTGGCACAGCACCATACAGCTATAGTGTGGATGGTGGAGTAACATTCCAAGCATCCAATGTCTTTTCTAATCTGGGCAGTGGAAGTTTTGATATTGTAGTGACAGATTCTCAAAGTTGCACGACTGGAGAGACAGTGACATTAACCGAGCCAGTTTGCGGTGGAGGAGTCGGAAACTTTGTATGGGTAGATATGAATGGTAATGGAACTCAGGATCCTGGAGAACCTGGTGTCCCAGATGTAAGGGTAGAATTATACAATCAGCTAGGCAATCTTGTCAGAATACAATTTACTGACAACAACGGGATGTACTTTTTTGATAATGTCCCTGATGGAGATTACTATGTATCTTTTGTTACGCCAGATGGATTTACAAGTACCTCTGCTAACAGGTCAGGCAATTCTGAGACGGATAGCGATGTAGATGATAGCAATGGCGAGGGCTCTACAGCTGTTTTTACGCTTTCAGCTGGAGAAATAGATTTAAGTATCGATTATGGAATCTTTGAATGTATTCCGGTAGGTGAGCTTGTATGGTTTGATGTAGACGAAGATGGAATAGCTGATAATGAGGAAAATGGGATTAATGGGTTGGAAGTAGAGTTGTTTAGAAATATAGCTAATAGATGGATAATGGTAGAGTCACAATTTACTGGACATAAACCTGGTACTGCTTCTGACGATGGATTCTACAAATTTTGTGTACCACCTGGCGATTACTACCTCAAATTTAATAACCCACCTAACAGAATAGTACGTACTCAGCCGAATAGAGGTTCTGATAGTACTAGAGATAGTGATATTACAGATAGTTTTGGGACAGGCACAACAAATGCGTTCACTGTGCTTTCTGGTGATGAAAGATGTGACATCGGCGCAGGTTTTGTTCCAGCTGGAAGTATAGGTGACTTTGTGTGGTTAGACGTAAATCTAAATGGTCTGAGAGACGCGGAAGAACAAGGGATAGAAGGGATAATGGTGCAGGCTATAAACGGAGATGGAGAGATGGCAGCTTTTGATGTTACAAATGATGAAGGGAGATACTTCCTTGACCTGCTTCCAGAAGATGACTACTATGTGCAATTCTTATTGCCAGAAGATTTCTCACTTACACTTTCTAATGAAGGATCAGATGAAGAGCTAGACAGTGACGTGGATGATAGCAATGGACCTAATACAACTGCAACATTTAGAGTTAATCCTGGCGAGCATGTAGATGGTATAGATGCAGGAGTACTTAACGCAGGACTACCTGTAACTTGGTTGTCAGTAGATGGTGATGCACGTACAGATTACAACTATATCGAATGGAGAGTCGCCTCAGAAATAAATGTGGATTTCTATGAATTACAACATACTTCTGATCTAAATTCTGAATTTGAAGGTGTAGGTACTAAAAGGTCAGAGTTCGGCACCTATCAAGGCGAATTACATTACAATCTAAGACATGACAATGTAGAAGAGAAAATTAATTACTACCGGATAAAGCAATTCGATTTCGATGGTAGATTCGATTACTCTAAGATTATTTCTATCAATAATGTAGAAGGATCCAGCTCTGCTCAGCCACAGATAGCTGTCTATCCTAATCCAGCAACTGATGCATTGAATATCGGTATAGAAATGCCATCGAGTGCAGGTGAAATACAGATTAATTTACATGATAATTTAGGAAGAAAAGTTGCAAGTAATCTGGTCTATGATATTGATATCGAACAAGGTTACAAAGGCTACAATGTAGATGTCACTAATATTACTCAGGGCATCTATACCTTGGAAATTATTATCGATAAGCTCGTAGTTGTTAAGAAAGTGGCAATAACAAAATAGAGTAAAAATAACCCTAAATAAATCAGAGGAAGTTAGCTATATAAGTTGGCTTCCTTTTTTTATGGCTTAGAATAAGAGGTCATCAGAGCTGCTCTTGCTTTGGTACTCAGATACTTTTTTAGAAATCGGAATAGGGTTTCCTTGTCCTAAGTCATAGACATCTGTAATAGATTCTGATTTTATAAATTCGTTTTCCACATCATTTAGGTATACGAATACGTCATCTTTGAGTTTGTCTATTATTTCTCTGATCGAATCAGAATTAGAGTTTACAGAATTGACCATCTGGGAAAGCTTGGTCTTTAGATTTGCAATTTCTTTGAATCTCATTTTTATATCCTCTATACGCTGGATAACAAGAGTTTCATTTATTCCATCTACTAGTTTGTTTTCAGCTTTGTTCATATATATACGGCACCACTGAATGGCAAATCTGATATATTCTCTACAGGTAAATACTTTGTTGTCTTCATAAAAGTTAAAGCTACCTGTCTGTCTTGGCAGTTGATCTTGATGCTTGAATACTATTAGGGAAAAAGGAATTCCTCTTATGCCCATAGTTTCATTGAGATACTTTATAGAGGGCTTCAGACCTAGTGCTCTATCTTTTGCTTCTATTATGATTTTTTGTCCAGTGTTCAGAGTATAGATGAAATCACCCTTTTTGCTTTGTGTACCTTCTGCGGCAACATCACCTGTGTAGTCCACCATGTCCCCAAAAGTTTTGGCGATGCCTTCTAGATCCTCCAAGAGAATGGATTCGAAGGTTCTACCCTTCATCGCAGATTTTTCCATTACTTCTTGTGCACCTTCATCTTTACCTTGCTCCTTGGCAATCTCTTCTCTCAACTTAACGATGTTTTCGTTGAACTCTCTGGTCTTTGATTCTATGATTTCTTCTATGGTTTTTATGATAGGCGATTCATCTCCAAAGAGACTAGAAGCATCTTCTTTGAGTCGGTAAGCAAAGCTGCCTATCTTCTGGTCATCTAGTTGCTTTTGTAGATTGTCATTGACATCAGTAACTATAGACTTAATTTTTCCGAAATAGGAAGATTCCAGTTCAGGATTAAAATTAGCCTCAGCACTCTTGATGCCTGTCTCTATCTTGGACATCTTCTGCTCATTCAGCTCACTGGTGCTTTTTATAAGTTGGGTAGAGACTTCCTTGGCACCAGATATGTCTTGTTTGATATCTTTTCTGAATAAGTCTAGATTCTGATTAAGAAAACTTCCAAATTTTTTAGTGTATGAATCTTCTAGGTCAGGATTAAAAAGTGCACTGATTTGTGCTTCTACTTTTTGTGAGATTTCTTGTTCTAGTTTTGCAACCGTATTTGTAAATGACTCGGTAAGCTTCTCGGTTTCTTTCTTTACAAATTCCACATCTCTGGAGGTCTGGACTCTTTGCAGAACGGCGACACCGACTGATAAGATTTGTTCTATGACCTTATTAAAATCCTCTCCTTTACCAACCTGACTTTCAATGTAGGTAAGGATTTCAAGATCCTGAGTCTCATGTTGAATTTTAAAATTGGCCATTGTTGCGGTTAGAACAAATTATAAAAAATGTAAATATGAGTATTTTACTAGACTCTACTGAATTAGTTTTCCCCAATATGCTAACAATCGTGCACTGTATCTGCACTGAGATTAGAATGGTTAGATAAAGTCGACGTCCTCGCTAAGTGGATTATGGATCAGTTCTATGAGCGCCTTTTTGATAGGTCTTTCCTTATAGACCACATTGTATAAAGTCTTGATAATAGGTGCATCTAGATTTGCTGCTTGGACAATCTTATGGGCGAACTTTATGGTTCTGTAACCTTCTGCTATTTCATCCATGATTTCGCCTATCTCCGCTGCTGTCTTGCCTTGAGCTAAGTGCATGCCGAAAGTATAGTTTCTACTACTGGAGCTGGTTGCCGTAGCGATAAGATCTCCTATGCCTGCTGTGCCGAGAAAGGCATTGACTTCAGCATCTACTGCTTTGGCTATATGTATCATCTCTCTAAGGCCTCTGGTGATAAGCAGGGCCTGCATGTTGTGACCAAAGCCTATCCCATTCATTAGACCCGAAGCAATGGCGATTGCATTTTTTAGGGCACCCGCCAGTTCCAATCCCTTCAGACTATGCGAACCATAGACTATAAATTGTTTGTTAGCTAATGCAGCTTTACCCATCTCTATGACCTCGTCAAAATCTGAGGCTATTACTGTAGCAGCTGGTTGGCCTTCCAGTATTTCTTTGGCCAGATTGGGTCCAGCCAATGCACCGGTTCTTATAACACTGGTTTCCTGTTTTATTACTTCACACATGGTAAAGACACTTTTCCTGATTTCTTTCAAGGTTGTCGCGGAATCATAAGCAGTGGATACATCCAGCCCTTTTGTGCCATGTATTAAGATGTGGCCAGGACCTACATATGGAGATATTTGTTTTGCAACTTGTCGTAGAAACTGTGAAGGAATAATAGGAAAAATCAGGTGACATTTTTCAGCAACTTCTTCTAGGCTTTTCGTGGCTGTAATGGTTTCTGAAAGTGGATATCCTTTCATGCTATGCTTCTCATTTATAGCATGCATTATATCATCCCTTCTTGTATATAGCAGGACATCGTTGTTTTTGGATAATAACCGCGCTATGGCAGTACCAAAAGATCCCGAACCGAGTACACCTATACATTCAGACATAGAGGCAAATTAGTATTAATCTGGAAACCTATGTAAGTGAAACAGAGAATTTCTTTACTTCCTTTTCTTCTTTTTTGTTTGTTCGTTGGTCCGTTTCTTGGCCAGGGCTTGCTGTTGTTTCATAGCTTCTTCTAATCTAGAACCGAAGCCGCCTGCTTTTTTGGGTTTGGCTTTATGTTCATCAAGTTCCTTCTGTAGCTTTTCATCCTGAAAAACAAATTTCTTAGTAATGACAGTCTGAGCAATATTGAACACATTACTGAAGAACATATAACAGGTAAGTCCTGAGGCATAAGTATTAAAGAAAAACAAGAAAGTCACAGGCATAAAGTATTGGATATATTTCATTGCTGGATTGGCAGACATATCCATATGCCTCATATTATAGTAAGAATAGATAATCGTTGTCACTGCCCACAAAAGTGTAAATAGACTCAAGTGCGAACCAAAGGCTGGAATACTAAATGGTAAATTGATTAAGGCATCGTACGAGGATAGATCAGTGGCCCATAAGAATGGTTCTTGTCTGAAGGTAATCGACGCAGGGAAAAATCGGAACAGTGCATACCAAATAGGCATTTGTAAGATCATCGGCATACATCCACCTAAGGGACTTACGCCATATTCCCTATACATTTTCATCGTCTCTACCTGTACTTTCTGGGAGTCATCAGGATACTTTTCTTTTATTCCAGCGATTTTAGGTTTGAGTAGACCCATCTTGGCTTGTGAATGTAGCATCTTGTACATCAGCGGATAGAGCAACATTTTCAGGATGAAGATCAGCACTATAATAACAACTCCTTTACTGCCTATAAAACCAGATAAGAAATTAAATGCTGGCCTAATAATCCATCTATTGATGGTTCCGAAAATAGAGCGACCGAAAGGGATAATTTCCTCTAGACCATTATTATAAGTCGTGAGATTATTAAACTCATTAGGCCCTATATAAATGCTGTATTCTAAAGACTCATTGGAAACCAAGTCCAGAGGAATCTCTGCTTCTGTTTTTATCAGTTTCAGATCTTTATCTTCTTTTTCCAAGGCTATCGTCTCAAATCTTCCATTTTCAAACTTCTTATTTTTCGCGATGATAGAGGTATTGAAAAATTGATTGACATGAGAAATCCATTCTATGGGCTTTTCATCTATCTCTTCGAGATCATCAGATCTACAATTGCAGTAGTCAGAGCTTTCCCCACTTTCTTTGAAATATACCGTAGCATAATATCTTTCAAAGTTTTCATTCAGTTCTAGTTTGTCCAGATAGTTGTGCCATCTGAATTTGAGTTTAGGGTTTTGAGCATCTACAAGCTGGTCCATGCCATTGAACTGTAAGGCATGGTCTATTTGGAAGCTACTATCTTGGAGGACATATTTCTGCACAATGCTCTGTCCACCTTGCAGCTGCGCAGTCATGGTGACCGTATTACCACTAACTGTAGGTGTGAAATTTAGTTTTTGTGAACTTATTACTCCATGATTTCGCGTCGGTATTAGGTACTCAAATTTATTTTTTTCATCATTGAGCATGACAAGTTGTGACTTCGTCTGATTTTTTTCTTCATCTTCAGTAATCTTGAAATGTTCTTTGAGCTGCGCAGATTTTATAATACCTCCCTTAGAGGAAAAGGTGAGTTTTATGAGATTGTTTTCTACAGATACTTCCTGATTGTCTCCCACCATAGCTGCTGCGAATGGCCCGTGAGTATCATTTAGTTTGGATATCGCAACCGAATCTGTGGAATTTATTATAGCTTCTTCTGTTGGTTTGGTGGTCAGAGTTTGCTCACCCTGAAGCTTAACTTGTGCTAAAGAATCCTGAACGAATTCATGTCTGGCAATCTCTGCTTCAGATGGAGTAGAATACCAGACGTATGCTACAAGAACTAATAATATTAATAAAACACCAGTCCGCTGCGTATTATCCATTGAGCTATTGTAAGTTTAGGTTTTCTCAGATTCCTGTCAGAAGGATTTGGAAAAATTGAAGGCAAAGGTACAATTTTGTTAGAAAGCTGTGCCCAGATATTCGACCAATATATCATTATCATCCACTGATCTCTTGTGTAATTAAGTTTTTGATAATCAGTGTTTTAAGATGATATTATGATTTTTGCCATGTACTATCTAACCCTATTTACTTAGTAACTAACCAATGATAAAAAAGCTCGAAATAAAGGTTCTGCCAGACAAAGTCGATGATGAGGCTTTCATAAAAGAGCAAGTCTATAAGCATCTGAAACTCAAAAGAAACAAGGAACTCAATATTAAAATCATCCGAAAGTCCATAGATGCAAGAAAGGGTCGTCCCAAATTTGTACTCCGCCTGCTAGTCGGTGTGGATGAGCTGGCTATAACTGAGGTAGAGCAGTTAGCTATACAATTTCAGTCGGCAGATCCTGATAAATCCGTTCTGATTGTAGGTGCAGGCCCAGCAGGATATTTTGCAGCATTGGAATGTCTGGAGCATGGTATGAAACCTATAGTTCTGGACAGAGGCAAAGATGTGCAAGCCAGACGTAGAGACCTGAGAGCCATTCAGCAACTAGGGGAGGTCCATCCACATAGCAATTATTGCTTTGGTGAAGGCGGCGCTGGAACCTACTCTGATGGGAAACTCTATACCAGAGCAAAAAAGAGAGGGAAGATTATCAAGATTCTAAAAATCTTGGTCGATCATGGTGCCGACTCTTCTATTCTGATAGATGCACATCCCCATATTGGATCTAATAAGTTACCAAAGATCATAGCCAAGATAAGAGAGACGATAATCGAGAAGGGTGGAGAAGTTAGATTCGAAAATCATGTCACTGACCTCATAATTCAGAATAAACAATGCAAAGGCGTCATCATAAATGGATCGGAAGAACTTCTAGGTGATAGAGTAGTATTAGCAACGGGCCATTCCGCAAGAGATATCTTCAGACTCTTGGATGAAAAAGGCGTCTATAT
>CAYNJK010000080.1:4145-10776 GCA_964397575.1 uncultured Saprospiraceae bacterium | reverse complement strand
GTGTCAGTCCTATATCGAAAACGTAGTCATCTTCTATCTTATAATAGTCCTTGGCCAAAGTACCCACAGGCACATCTGCAGGCAAAACCATAATTCCATCATGACTACTTCCTAGACCGACTTCATCTTCTGCGCAGATCATACCTTCAGAAGCTTCACCTCTGATCTTTCCTTTCTTGATTTTAAATGATTCGCCTTGGGGGGTATATAAAGTTGTTCCAATAGTAGCAATTATGACTTTCTGACCAGCGGCTACATTGGGCGCACCACAGACGATTTGCTTGAGTTCCAGTTCTCCGATATTGACTTTGGTCAGTGACAGCTTGTCTGCATTGGGGTGCTTATCGCATTCTACCACTTCTCCGACCACAAGGCCTTCGAGTCCGCCTTTGATTGTTTCTACCTTCTCGACGCCTTCCACTTCTAGGCCTATATCGGTAAGGATTTCTGACAACTCATCTACAGGAAGATCAAAATCTATATATCTCTTGAGCCAATTCAGGGATAGATTCATGCTTTGAAATTTTAGTGGGCAAAGATAAGTCTTTTAACCGATGTGCAGGATGAAGTAGAAAAGACAAGCTAAGAACCTATTGTGTTCTCTCTTGTTAGAATGCTATAAGGCATAGTAAAATGAAATCACTACCCCCAGGCCAAAAGGAAATCAAAGAATTTCCTCGTTTTGGCTTACCAAAATTTACTAATCGCTTTCCTAGTGTTACCCAAAGCTTAGAACTTAGCATAGGTGGAGACTTAGAAGATTTTGTACTGTCTGATCCTCTGTCAGGAATGTCTACAGTCCAGCAAACATCAGATTTTCATTGTGTAACAACCTGGAGCAAATTGGATCTTCAATGGAGTGGTGTAAGATTTTCGGATTTCTACAAGGCTTATATATCTCCCAAAGCACAGGATATGAACTTGAGTTTTGTGGTATTCAAATCACAAGATGGTTACAAAACCAGTCTTCCTCTCAAGGATTTACTGAGAGACGATGTTTTGCTGGCTGACGGACTAGGAAATAAGCCTCTCTGTATTGCTCATGGTGCCCCATTAAGATTAGTTGCTCCAGACCATTACGGATATAAAAATCCAAAGCATCTACACAGAATCGAATTCTATAAAGAAGCGCAGAAATTAAAATCGGGTTTGGCTAGAATCATAGATCATCCAAGAGGGAGAGTAGCCCACGAGGAAAGGGCCAATTTCGCACCAGGATGGATGTTGCGCATACCTTACAAAACTGGCATAAATAAAACCATCAAAGACTACCAAGAAGCGCTGGATAAGCACCTAGAAAAATTGGCGCAGTAGAACGAACTCTATACAAAAGGTTTTCTAATACCAGAAATAGCTTGTTTCTATTCTATCACAGGTGCTAGAGCTGCCTGCTGTACAGAATTGGATCTTTCTGCAGCTGTAATAAAGGCGATCACCTCCATGTTTTCTGGCAACCACTGGCCATTTTCTGTAGAAGGGATCGTATAAGTATAGCGTTCGCTATAGATTTCTCCTCTAATAAGATCTATACCGAGTATATTTCCCTGTAGGCTGGTAAGACTATTCTTAAGAACGTGGTTGTGTTCGAAATCGAGTACTACACCTCCCGGAGAATTCTGAGAATCGAGCAGATGACTTTCTGCCATTATCACGTGGACATTGACTGTTCCAGCCATATCTTCGAGTGGAACGGCTGCTACTTCTATTTCTACTTGCCGCGTTTCCGGACTATATGAAGTAGTAATAAAAAGATCCGCTACCTGTCTCTTTAGTAGTTCCTGATCTATAAATCTTTGCCAAGTAGAAGAATTGAGCTGTATTTTTCTGCCTTCAGCAACATCTACTCTATTAAATGCTGCAGCTGGTTTTCCTACTACATTGAAATTAGATTCCAAATCCATTGCATCTTGGTATCGAAAATCATATTTACTGCCATCTATAGGTTCTGATTGCAAGCCACCGTGGATGCCGAGGGCTATGACAGAGTTTTCATTCTCAGCTAGGACACCATTTATAAAGGCAGTAGCACCAAAACAAGGTACACAATTGACCCCAGTGAAATCTTCTATCAGCATCACTCTCCCATCAGTAGCAAATACTGGATCAGGAATAGGAATCGGTTGTTCCTCACAAGCAGAGAAGGCCAACGAAAGGAATACTATAAACTTGAGTCTATTCATACTCTATTAAAAACTTGAATTGATACTAAAATTAAATCCACTGAAAGCAGGTTCCAGTCTACATACACCTCCATTACAAACTATACCTTCTACTTGTTTTATATAGCTCAAAGAAAATCTATTGGCTTTGTTGGTATAGTACACATCCACTCTCGGGTAATGCAGCAATTGTTTTTCGCCATCAGCATTTACAGGTGTTAGTTTTCCTGCTGCTGAGTTGTACATATCCGATACTACAAAGGACCAATGTGGTGCCATCGCATATTCCACCAAGAGGAATACCCAATCACCGTAATCCTGTTTGAATCCAGCTTTCTCATCTTCGCCTACAGACATGTATTGCAGTTCCACTCGCACAGATTTCTTTCTTGTAAATTTGTACAAGAAATCTACATAAGGTGTAATCGTTTCTACATTAGGCACGCCGGGTTTTACTTCGTAGAGATCTTGATTGTACTCTACCATTTGCAGACCAGTTTTGATCTGCCACTTACGCTTGTATTTGTATTGGATCTCAGAGAAAAATTCTCGGAACAGCTTTGTGCCTTCTAACGAATTGATGTTAGACACATTGACCAGGGCACTCCATTGTTTATTAAATCTATATCTCACATCTACCTGAAAAGCCTGCTCACTAAGTAACTGCGTGGCAGGAGAATATCTGGCATTCAGTCTGTAGGTATTAGTCCTATTCATCGGTGGAATATAGGTTATCAGCCCTTCCAATAAGCTCAACTGCGGATCAGCTCTAAAGTCAAAATTCCGCGTACGCTTAGCTTCTAAGGTAATTCCTAGTCCACTCTCGGCATAACTCAGGCTACCGTAGTATACCTGACCCGACTCTCTTACCCATCGGCCTTCTATAGGATCTCCTACTGGCTGTCTTAGTAAGGCAAAGGGATCGAAAAAAGCTTCTGAAGATTTGAAAGCAAATTCAGTGTACATGGAAATAGGACCTAAAGTCACTGTATTGTAAAAACTGCCGGAATAGGTATTGGTTATCAAACTGAATTGCTCGCTCGGAGTATAAGATCTTATCGAAGAACCTATCGCATCCACTGCTTCCCTGTTTAGTGTTCTATTGACAAAGCCGATACCTGGCGCCATCGTTATCACAGGAGCCCCTTCTTTTTCAGATGTTAGATTTATAAATCCTTCTAGTGTTCCTCCTCTTATGGTAGGCTCATAGGTTTCAAAAAGAAACCGCTGTCTCCCTGCAAATCCCTTTATAGCCCAGTTATCACTTAGGTTGTAAATAAGTCTCGCACCGTAGAGGGCATTATCTATAAGCAAGGGTCTTTGCTCATAAGCGCGGTAGATGATCCCACTGCCTATCTGATCATAGATATGGCCCACTCTGATATCCAACTTATCCAGCTTCTTGCCTATATGCCATCTGCCTATACCTTGATCTGTGTAAGAAGAGTTGGGATTGAGCAAATTGGAATTATTAAACATATCAAAACGGATACCCAGATCAAAGCCACTTCTTTGGTAGCCTAGGTCCAACCAAGCTTGGGTACCGATGAGTTCATTGTCATACTGTGGAATATTAGCCGCTCCTATCAGAGAATCTCTTATAAACCAGTTAGTGCTGGACTGAAATCCACCAGAAAAAGTTCCTTGATCTTGTCCCTGTACCAGGTAACTGTCAAAGCTAAAAATGAGCAGAAAAAGAAATAAGTATCTGAGTAAAATCACAATTGAGGTCATTTAATGGGCAGCAAGATAGGGACTATCGGACTAAGAAGTAGTGAAGAATTATCTTCTTCTAGACAATCAGCCTATCCTTTACTCCATTGCCAATGCACCAAACTCTAAGTCAAATGAGAGGTCAAAAGTTCTGGGTGGAGGTGTATTGAATATAAACTCTATTTCTAGAGTCAATCTGTCATCTCTGATAAAGTCTTTGATATTAGGAAGAGAAGGAAACAGTTCTATCTCGTTGACTTGATTGAAATTAAACTGCTCATAGAAAAACACCTCTCTACTAAAAGTAGGGTCATCAGGATCTATTGCATCCACAGTAATAGAATTTATAAAATTGAGATTGACTTCATCTCTGAACTTTTGGAATACAAGTCCCATGGAGCCATTGACACTGATGATTTCCTCCTCTGAGACATTCTGATTATTAAGCCCAACTGAAAATGGAAAGATAACTTCCTGTGTAAAGCCAAAAACTCTATCTGCTGGTGTACCTAGAACTAAGGTCAGACAAGCTGAAGTATCAATATTAAATAAAGCGTTGTTCCTAGAACAAGAACTAAAGAATACAATGAATCCTAACAGTAAGGTGGCTTTAATTTTTATACCTCTCATAATGAACTCTAAAGTAATACAATCAGCCAGCTAATTTTTAGGCTAATTACTGCTATATTAACGAGGTGTATTTCTGAATTCTTGCATCAATTCTAAATTATTATCAGATGGGAACCCAAACCGTCGAAAGACTTAACGACGAAAAACAACGAAATGCTTTTATAAAATCTCTGCTCACAGATGTCAGATCTCTGGAGTATATGCTCGAAAACGACTGGTTTGAGAGTGGTATCACCAGATTCGGAGCAGAAGTAGAAATGGTCATCGTAGACAATCAGACCCTTAAGCCTGTAAACATCGCCATGGATGTGATGAAAAAGATGAAACATCCTAAATGGCTAGATGGAGAATTGGCGCAGTTTAATCTGGAGTTCAATCTTTCCCCTAGAGAATTCAAGGGAGGCAACTTTACCTTGATGGAAAAGGAAATCCATGAGTATCTCAATAAGCTCGAAAAAACGCTGGCAACTTATGACAGCAGTTATGTTCTTACAGGCATCTTACCTACTCTCCAGAAATTCAATCTGAATCAAGAAAATCTAACGCCACGCAAAAGATACTTTGCACTTATAGATGCCATCAAAAAACTGGGACTCGGAAAAGATGTAGAACTAAAACTATTCGGGATAGATGAGCTGTTTGTTAAGCATGATACCCCCTTGCTAGAAGCTGCTAATACCAGCTTTCAGGTACACCTACAGGTAGATGCGCCCGAGTATGTCAAGATGTACAACATAGCTCAGACTCTTGCTGCAGCGTCTATTTCTGTATCTGCTAATTCGCCTCTGGTATTCGGTAAGCGTCTCTGGCATGAGTCACGTATCGCTACTTTCGAACAAGCTCTGGATACCAGGACGACACATGATCATATGCGAGAGCAAAGTACCAGAGTCTCCTTCGGAAAGGAATGGATAAATGATTCTATACTAGAAATATATAAAGAGGATATTGCCAGATTCAAGGTACTGTTGAGCTCTGAAATAAAAACAAACAGCTGGGAGCAGATACAAAAGAATATCGCACCAGAACTTAATGCCCTGCTTGTACACAATTCTACTGTCTACAGATGGAACAGACCACAGTATGGCATCAGTCCTAATGGTAAGCCTCATCTTAGGATAGAAAACAGAGTCATGCCAGCAGGACCATCTGTACCCGATATGATGGCCAATGCCGTCTTCTGGCTCGGAGCTATGAAAGGTATGGCACTCAACTATGAGGACATCAGAAAGAAGATAGATTACTCGGCACTCAGAGACAACTTTGGTAGGGCAGCAAGATTCGGCATAGAAGCAGATTTTACCTGGATAAAAGGAAAGAAAATACATGTGTCGGAATTGCTTAGGAAGGAACTTATACCCCTAGCTGCCGAAGGTCTGAAATCGTGCAAGATCAATAGCCGAGATATCTCTAAATATCTGGGAATCATCAAAGACCGTGTAAAGAAGAAAACAAATGGTGCCATATGGATGCTAGATTCCTATTCTCACCTACTAAAACAAAAAGTTTCTAAAGACGAAACACTTACAACGCTTACCGCTTGTATTATGAGAAATCAGAAGGAAAACCTACCTGTACACAAATGGAAAAAAGCAGAACTCATGCAACTAGGAGAATACAAGCCACTGGAACTGAAGGTATCAGAATTTATGGAGACAGACCTTTTTACAGTAGAAAAAAATGACATCATAGAGCTTGTCGGAGAGCTCATGGATTGGCGTAAGATCAGATCTGTTCCCGTAGAAGATGCAGAAGGAAACCTAGAAGGTCTTGTTACCGCTAGACTGATTACCAGACATTTGCTAAAGCAAGCGGAGGGCACCGACAAGAGTGCTATAGTAGGAGATATTATGATTGCCAAACCACGTACAGTTGCTCCAGAAACTACCATCATGGAAGCAATGAAGCTAATGAGAAAGCATGGTATTGGAACCTTGCCAGTGGTAAAGAATAAGGTGCTGGTAGGAATGATTACAGAGTCAGACTTCTTGGATATCACGAGCAGACTACTGGAACGACTCCATACCAGATCTATGAAAAAGTAAGTAATTGCTACATACAGATCTTTTAGCCGTAGAGTGGTCTGGAGACGATCAGGAGACCTTCTACTCAGTTAGTTTTACAATTCT